>JBATMT010000180.1:0-2083 GCA_049289975.1 Paracoccaceae bacterium
GTTCCATCATTTGCGCGTCTCCCTTTCAGCGGCCTGTGCGGCTTTGAGCGCCTCGACGAGGGCGGCGCCCTCCATCTCGGCGGCCTCATGAGCCGACATGAAAGAGACGGGATCGGGTATCAGGCCAGCCATGACTGCGATTTTCTTGATGATCTCCGAGACGCCCTGAAGTGCCAGAAGGACGAAGCCGATCAGCAAAAGAGCCTTGGCGGGCCAGATTGTCAGCCCCCCGGCATTCGTGGAAACTTCGCCGGACTGGTAGGACTGGCTGAGATAGGGAATGAAGTAATAGACCATGAGAAGCGTGAAGGGCATCAGAAAGAACAGGTGCCCGAACAGATCTATCCAGTGCTGAATGCGGCGCGAGAACTGGCCGTAGACGATGTCGATGCGCACATGTTCGTTTTGCTTGAGTGTGTATGCGGCGGCCAAAAGAAATGCGGCCCCATACAGGTACCATTGCAACTCGAGCCATGCGTTGGACGAGGTGTTGAAAGTCTTGCGAATGATTGCATTTGTGGCGCTGACAAGTATTGCGGCCAGGATTAGCCAGCCGACGGCCTTGCCAATAACTTCGTTAAGCCTGTCGATCCCTCTCGACAGGGTGAGCAAAGAGTTCATGGTTTCCTCCCATATGCACCGTTGTCCGGCGTCAGGTCTTTTTTGCCACCTTGGCAGGTTCGCAGATCAGATCAAGCTTTCCGTCGAGTGCGGTTGGGTGCGCTTGAAAAGAAAGCGTGGGATCGCCTATTTGCGCTGCAACAGATCCCAGCGATTACCGAACGGATCCCGCCAGACAGCGACGCGGCCATAGCTTTCGTCGCGCGGGGCTTCCTCGAATTCGACGCCCGCGGCGATCATCTTGCGATGGTCGCGGTCGAAATCGTCAGTTTCGAGAAAGAGGAAAACGCGCCCTCCGGTCTGGTTGCCAATGGAGGAGCGTTGTTGATTGTTCGTGGCCTCTGCAAGCAAGAGCGAGGTCGAGGTTGGGGCGGCGCCGGGAGGGCGAACCGTCACCCAGCGTTTGTGACCTTGGTAGATGTCGTCGATGAGGGTGAAGCCGAGTTGTCCGACATAGAAGGCCATCGCCTGATCGTAGTCAGGCACCACAAGGCTGATGGTGGCGATGCTTTGCTGCGGGCGGCATGTCTCAGGCATTCTGCGCGCGGGAATCCGGCAAGGCTATGCGCGCGACCTGCTCGGCAATGGGGTCGACAGAGAGTGGGTGGGTTTCTGGGGAGTGATCGGCGGGGTTGCCGATATTCATCCAGCGGCCGTTCTTGTAAATCTCGACAGAGTTGAAGTTTGCCTTGTAGCCCATCTTGCGGCTGCCGGGGACCCAGTAGCCGAGATATACATAGGGCAGGCCGGCCGAGCGAGCGAGTTCGACATGGTCAAGGATGACATAGGTGCCGAGACTGTCATTCACGCGGTCGGGATCATAGAAGCTGTAGACCATGCTGAGCCCGTCATCGAGTACGTCGGTCAGACAGACTGCGGTCAGGACGCGACGGCCATCTTCCTCGGTCGGTGGGGCAGTATATTCGACGACGCGGCTTTTTACGGGGGTTTCCTCGATCATTGCGGCGAACTCGAAAATGTCCATGTCCGCCATGCCGCCGTCAGAGTGGCGGCTGTCCAGGTAGCGGCGAAAGAGGCCGTACTGATCTTCCGTCGCCCAAGGGCTGGTCGCGTCGCGGCGCAGGTGGCTGTTCTTTCGGATGGCACGCTTCTGGCTGCGGTTGGGTTCAAAGTCGGCGACACGAATTCGTGCTGAAAGGCAGGCGTTGCATTCAGCACATGACGGGCGATAAAGCACATTTTGCGACCTGCGGAAGCCTTGTTTGGACAGCGCATCATTCAGACGAACCGCGTTATCGCCAGGCAGGGCTGTGAAAAGTTTTCTCTCGGACCGGCCCTCGAGATAAGGGCAGGGCTGCGGAGCCGTCACATAGAATTGCGGCGCAATGGGCAGCGTATGACGCATTTGATCCGGTCAGCGATTGGTCATATGCGCGTTACGTTAGCAATGTGCAACGCATCCGCCAAGCCTGCTGTATGCCGTGTTCAAGGCCTTTTAGCT
>JBATMT010000181.1:0-6188 GCA_049289975.1 Paracoccaceae bacterium
TTCGCCCCCATTTTCTCCGGCCCCCAAAGCCACGGCAACCAACCCCGCCGCCCGATCATTCGTCCCCAGCCCCGGCCCCAGGCATAGTGCGGAAATCCGCTTGTCTGCCAAAGCCTCGTCCAGTGCCGCGCCATCCCCCACGACCCTGAGCATAACCGCATCAAGCCGAGCAGCATTCTCTGCCACAGCCTCGGGCGGGCACCCCACCGTCACCACCCCCGCCCCTATCCTGAGCGCCCCCCGCGCCGCCAACCGCGCCGCCCCGCCGCGACCGGAGGGGCCGGAGAGGATGAGGGCGTGGCCGTGGGAGTATTTGTGGCCCTCCGATTTGAGAATCTCCTGAGGTGGCCCGTTCAATGTGACCAGTCCACCGGTGCGCCTCTTAAGGCCAATATCGACGACAACCAGTCGGCCCGCAGCTTCCGGTCCATCGGACAAGATCTGGCCCAACTTGGGTTGATGAAAGGTGACTGTAAGATGAGCCCTTGCCGCATCGCGGCCATAGCCTTCGTCTCCGATCTCGCGCCCGCTGTCCGCGCAAATGCCACTGGGAATATCGACCGCGACAATCGCGGGACGGCCAATTTCGTGGCCTTGCTCAATCTCAAAGCAGTCAACCATGTCATCCATGTTCCAGAAAACATCGACTAGATCAGGGAGTGGACGGGTAAGTCCTGTCCCGAATAGGGCATCGACGAACAAATCACATGCCCACCCTTTTTTCCGGGTGCGAAAAGCCGAAAGCGGCGTAACCTCCCCCATCCCCAACCACCGCTCATAATTCACCCGCGCGTCCGGCGGCAGGCGCTCCGGGTCGCCGTAGAGGAAAACCTCCACCTCCCAGCCCCACTCATGCAACAGTCGCGCCACGACGAACCCGTCGCCGCCGTTGTTGCCCGGACCGCACAGCACCACCGCCCGAAAAGATCCGGCCTTCAGCTCCGGCCATTCCTCGAAAATCGCCTCGACCACGCCCCGCCCGGCGCGCTCCATCAGCTCCAGCCCGGTCACCTCACCGCTGGCAATTGCGGCCTGTTCGATGGCCCGCATCTGCGCCGCCGTCAGGAGTTCGGTCATGGAAATGCCCCCAGAATTCTCAAACCGCCCACATCGCAAGCGATCTGCACAAAAAACAGGCGCACCAAGCGGATTCCCACTCGCACCTGACCTGAGCCCAGCCTAGCCAATTGTCGCGCCCCGGCGAAAGTGTTCAGTGACCTCGACCCGCGCCCAAAGGAGTCGGCCCATGAAGAAAATCGAAGCCATCATCAAGCCGTTCAAGCTCGACGAAGTGAAGGAAGCCCTTCAGGACGTGGGCGTGCAGGGCCTGAGTGTGATCGAAGTCAAGGGCTTTGGCCGCCAGAAGGGCCACACCGAACTTTACCGCGGTGCCGAATATGTCGTGGACTTCCTGCCCAAGGTAAAGATCGAGGTCGTCCTTAACGACGACATGGTCGAAGCCGCCATCGACGCGATCATCTCTGCCGCCCGCACCGACAAGATCGGCGACGGCAAGATCTTCGTCTCGCCGATAGAGCAGGTCATCCGCATCCGCACCGGGGAAACCGGCGAAGACGCCATCTGAGACGTTCCGGCCCGGATCAGACCTCCGGACCGGCCCGCAACCGCCAACGAAAGGACTTAACGATGAGCAAGGTCAAGGATGCCTTGAAGCTGATCAAGGACGAGGGAGTGGAATATGTCGACATCCGCTTCACCGACCCGAAGGGCAAACTGCAGCACGTGACGCTGGTCGTCGATCTCGTGGATGAAGACTTCTTTGAAGAAGGCTTCATGTTCGACGGATCGTCGATTGCCGGCTGGAAATCGATCGACCAGTCTGACATGAAGCTCATCCCCGACCCGACTTCGGTCTACATTGACCCGTTCTACGCCGAAAAGACCATGTGCGTGCATTGCAACGTGGTCGAGCCGGACACGGGCGAGCCCTACTCGCGCGATCCGCGCGGCACCGCCGCCAAGGCCGAGGCTTACCTGAAGTCGACCGGTATCGGCGATACGGCATATTTCGGGCCGGAAGCCGAATTCTTCATCTTCGACGACGTGCGCTACACCGTCACGCCGCAGAAGGTTTCCTACCAGATCGACGCTGGTGACGCAGCCTGGAACACCGACACCGAATACGAGTCGGGCAACCTCGCCCACCGCGCGCCCCACAAGGGCGGCTACTTCCCGGTCAACCCGATCGACGCAGCGCAAGACCTGCGCGGCGAGATGCTGTCGACCATGAAGCGCATGGGCATGAAGGTCGACAAACACCACCACGAAGTGGCCTCGGCCCAGCACGAACTCGGGCTGATTTTTGGTGGTCTCGTCGAACAGGCCGACAACATCCAGAAGTACAAGTACGTGATCCACAACGTTGCCCACGCCTACGGCAAGTCGGTCACCTTCATGCCGAAGCCGATGAAGGGCGACAATGGCTCGGGCATGCACGTGAACATGTCGATCTGGAAGGGCGGCAAGCCGCTGTTCGCCGGCGACAAATATGCAGACCTTAGCCAGGAAGCGCTGTATTTCATTGGCGGCATCCTCAAGCATGCCAAGTCGCTGAACGCGCTGACCAACCCCGGCACCAACAGCTACAAGCGTCTGATCCCCGGCTTTGAAGCCCCGGTTCTGCGCGCCTATTCGGCCCGCAACCGCTCTGGCTGCGTCCGTATTCCGTGGACCGAATCGCCGAAAGCCAAGCGCGTCGAAGCTCGCTTCCCCGATCCGTCGGCGAACCCGTACCTTGCGTTCGCGGCGCTTCTGATGGCTGGCCTCGACGGCATCAAGAACAAGATCGATCCGGGTCCGGCCTCCGACAAGGACCTCTACGATCTGCCGCCAGAAGAACTGGCCGAAATCCCGACCGTTTGTGGCTCGCTTCGTGAAGCTCTTGAGGAACTGGAAAAGGACATGGACTACCTGCTCGCAGGTGACGTGTTCACCAAGGACCAGCTCGAAGGCTACATCGCGCTGAAATGGGAAGAAGTGTACGCCTACGAGCATACGCCACACCCGATCGAGTATGCGATGTACTACTCCTGCTGAGTCAGGTCACAGCAAAACGAAAGGGCGCCCTCGGGCGCCCTTCTTCATTTCTGTGCCACCCCGAGAGGGTCACAGTCGCTCGATTGCCCTGTCAACTGCTGCCTGAAACACGGCAAGCCGATACCCCGACACATTGTCTGCGGAATGAAATGCCAGATAGCCGAAGCGGGCCCGCGGCGCCGCTGAAACGACGAGGCACCCCTTCAAAAAGAATGTTTGCAACGGACGGCGCATCGCCAAAAAATCTAACCAGGCTGGCGCTCCGATCGTTGTGATCGCCAACAGGTGCCTCAGTCTCTTCAACTCGCCTCTGCGTCGCCCCAGAATTCCCCCACGTTCATAGGTAACGCCCGGAGCCCATGAGCGGCGGATCCAGCCCATCAAAGATGTGGGCAGCCCAAACCACCAGGTCGGAAACACCAGAATGATCGCTTCGGCACGCAACAGAATCTCGATCTCTGAGGCAACAGCGCCGCTGTCATGCATCGCCGCATAGGTTGAGGCCCGCTCTGCCGCCGTCAGGGCCGGGGCAAATCCCACCCGGTAGAGGTCACGCCGCTCCACCTCCCAACCAGCCGAACGCGCCCGTATCTCGGCATGGTCCGCCAGAAGCATGCACAGGCTTTCTGCCAGCGGATGGCACGTCACGATCAGGCAGCGCCGCGCCTTGCTCTCGCTCACAACCGTGCCTCGGCCAGCCCTTCGCGAGCCCCGGGCTCAAGATCGTCCAGATGCACCACATAGGTGTGAATCGAAAACACCACAGCCCGCGTCTTTGGCAGGCGCATCAGGCATTGCCGCTCCGCCCGAAGATATGACCCGCCGGTCCGGTCCACACGTGGATCGCCCTCCCTGCGCGCCTGAAACAACGAGGGGTCGCGATAGACCAGTGCGTTCATCCGCCAGAGCGGGCTCTCTGGACGAATCGCTTCGAACATCCGCTGGACCCGCCGCGCCAGATCCGCGTCATAAGGTTTCACCGTCCGGTGTATGCCGATCAGCGGACGCCCGATCTTTTCTTCCAGCGACCAGCTTGCAGGAAAGCATAGGCAGGCCGCAGTCAGGACATGCTCGTCGCCTGACTTCTCCATCACGCATAGGTCTTCTTGCACAAGCCGTCCAAGAACTAGCATAGGTTCTGCACCACTCAGTGGCACCTCAACGCCGTCCGGGCGAACCACCGCTTCTGCGCCAACGCGGTAGCCGTCCCGGTTTTGCACCTCTTCCAGCACCCGCGCAAACAGCTCCGCCACGGCCGGGCGAGCACTCTCCAGCGTCCGATGCACCACCTCAGGGCTGCGTTCGATCAGCCGGTCACGCTCCGCCATCTGCGGGGCAAACGCATCATCTTGCCGCAACCAGTCGTCGCCGTCTATCGGCACAGTCCCGGGCAGTCGGGCGGTACGCGGGTCCATCCAGGGCGCAAAGGGCAATGACTTTTGCAGAATCGGCTTACTCATGGCTCAAGCTAAACGCGGTTCGTTTCCCTTTGAGCCCACATTTTCGACAGCCGGTGTCGCAGAACGGCAAGACCCTACCCCGCCGAGAGCCGAGCCTGCCATTGAACCCGGAGGCCCCAATGAACGAGCATTATTCCGAACGCCGCAAGATCGACCCGTCGCGCGGGACCACGCTTGGCGATGGCAGCCCGAACGACAACAACCGGGTCGAGATCGGCCCGACCCAGCTTGCGTTCCGCGAATGGGAAGCTGCCGGACTGACGCCGCCCAATCTCGAACGGATGCGCGAATTCCGCTGGAAGCGCCTGACGCAGGCCATTGTCGACCGCGACATCGGCGGCCTTCTGATGTTCGACCCGCTGAATATCCGCTACGCCACCGACACCACCAACATGCAGCTCTGGAACAGCCACAACCCATTCCGGGCCGTCCTTCTGTGCGCCGATGGACATATGGTGATCTGGGAATACAAGCAGGCGCCCTTCCTCGTGACCTTCAACCCGCTTGTCAAGGAACTGCGCTCGGGCGCGTCGTTCTTCTATTGCGTCTCGGGTGACAGGGGCGAACAGGACGCCGCTTCCTTTGCCAATCAAGTCGACGAGGTCATGCGCGCCCATGCCGGTTCGAACCGCCGCCTTGCAGTGGACAAGATCATGATCCACGGCCTCAAGGCTCTGGAGCGCAAAGGCTTTGATGTTGTGGAGGGAGAAGAAGTCACGGAACGAACCCGCGCCATCAAGGGTCCAGACGACATCCTCGCCATGCGCTGCGCTCACAATGCCTGCGAAGCCGCCATCGCCGAAATGGAAGCCGTCACCCGTGCAGGTGTTCCCACCGGCAAGATGAGCGAAGACGACATCTGGGCGGAACTTCACAAGGGCAACATCCGACGCGGCGGCGAATGGATCGAGACACGCCTCCTCGCCTCAGGCCCTCGCACCAATCCATGGTTTCAGGAATGCGGTCCGCGGATAGTGCAGAATAATGAAATCGTCGCCTTCGACACCGACCTTATCGGCTGCTATGGCATCTGCATCGACATTTCGCGCACCTGGTGGATCGGGGACCAACGCCCGACCAACGCGATGATCTCGGCCATGCATCACGCCCGCGACCATATCGACACCAACATGGCGATGCTCAAGCCGGGCGTGACCATCCGCGAGTTGGTCCACGGAGGCCATCAACTCGACGCGCAATTCTGGAAGCAGAAGTATTCCTGCAAGATGCACGGCGTCGGCCTGTGCGACGAATGGCCCTTCGTGCCCTATCCCGATGGCTGGGTCGATGGCGCCTTCGAGGTGGCACTTGAACCTGGCATGGTGCTGTGCGTCGAGGCGCTGGTCAGCCCGGAAGGTGGGGATTTCTCGATCAAGCTGGAAGATCAGGTGCTCATCACCGAAACCGGCTACGAGAACCTGACAAGATACCCGTTCGATGAAAGACTTATGGGCAACAGCTGAGATTTCGGCTGAACACCGTAACGCGCATTTTCTGCTCGCAAGTATCCCCGCCGAAGACACGCGGGGACATCTTGCAGCCGCACTCACGGCGCGACACGGGCAGCAGCCCGCGTCGCGATTGGATCGCTCAGTCGGCGACGAAACCGGCTGCCTTGTGACTGCCGTCGCAATAGGGCTTGTTCTGCGACTGCCCGCATCGGCAGAGGAA
>JBATMT010000182.1:0-3745 GCA_049289975.1 Paracoccaceae bacterium
GTTCATGAGGAGGGACTCCATTGCTGCCATTTGCACTGAACCACATGACAGTGGCACGCCAATCGTTTACGCAAACGCTGCAGACGGCCAAGACGCTTGGGATGGTCGGGATAGAACTTCGCAACGACCTGCCGCAGGCGCTTTTCGATGGTCTGGCGCCCGAAGCAGCGGATGAGGCGATCCGCGCGTCTGGTCTGCGGCTTCTCGCTCTTGCCGAAGTGAAACGCTTCAACGACTGGTCCCCGGACAAGGCGGCCGAGGCCCTGACCTTGATCAAGATTGCCAAGGCTGCAGGTGCCGAGGCAGTCAGTCTTATTCCTCGCAACGACAATCAGGGCATGGGCAATGGCGAACGTCAGGCCAACCTGCGTCTGGCGCTGCGCGACCTCAAGCCTATGCTGGAAGATCATGGCCTGGTGGGTATGGTCGAACCTTTGGGCTTTGCGATCTGCGCGCTGCGCCACAAGTCTGAAGCCGTCGAGGCGATCGATGCGCTGGACGCGAAAGGCCGCTTCAGGTTGGTCCACGACACGTTCCACCACTTCCTTGCGGGCGGCGGCGGCTTTTATCCAGATCACACCGGCATTGTGCACATTTCGGGGGTGGTGGAGCCATCCATCTCTGCCGACGACATGACCGACGCTCACCGTGTGCTGGTTGACAGCCACGACCGTCTGGGCAACGTCAAGCAGATCGCCGAGTTGCGGCGCGCCGGATGGAGCGGACCCATTTCGTTCGAGGCATTCGCGCCAAGCACCCATGGTGCAATCGACCCCGTGGGCGCTCTCAGGCAGTCGATGGACTATATCGATGCGGCGCTGAAACAAGACTGAGATACCTCGAAGCCTGCCTTTCATTGCGAGACGTGCAAACCTCTCGGGCCAACCTAAGCTGAGCTAATCACGAACGGCATCCGAGCGACGCAAGATCAACTGAAACGATATGGCCAGGCAAAGCCCGGAGCCAAATAGGAGCAAAAGAAATGACTGTGAGATTCGGACTTCTGGGCGCAGGGCGCATCGGCAAGGTTCACGCAAAAGCCATCTCTGGCGATGCCAATGCGAAACTGGTCGCCGTGGCCGACGCCATGGCCCCTGCCGCTGATGCAATCGCCACGCAATACGGCTGCGAAATTCGCACCATCAAAGCGATTGAAAAAGCTTCCGATATCGATGCAGTGGTCATTTGCACGCCAACCGACACGCACGCCGACCTCATCGAACGGTTCGCCAAGGCCGGCAAGGCGATCTTTTGTGAAAAGCCCGTCGACCTCAGCCTTGATCGCGTCAAGGCTTGCCTCAAGGTTGTCGAAGCCACCAATGCCAAACTGATGGTCGGCTTCAACCGCCGCTTTGACCCGCATTTCCGCGCCGTGCGCGCCGCCATCGATGAGGGTCAAATTGGCAAGGTAGAGATGGTCACCATTACCTCGCGTGATCCAGGCGCCCCACCGGCTGGCTACATCAAGGTCTCGGGAGGCATCTTCCGCGATATGACCATCCACGACTTCGACATGGCCCGCTTCCTGCTTGGTGAAGAGATTGACAGCGTCATGGCACAGGCCTCGGTCCTGACCGACCCGGAGATCGGAAAATTGGGTGACTATGATTCCGCCTCGCTAATCCTGACCACCAGTTCTGGCAAGCAATGTGTTATCTCGAACTCCCGCCGTGCCACTTATGGCTATGACCAGCGGATCGAGGTCCACGGATCCCTCGGCTCGGCTTCCGCCGAAAACCAGCGGCCAGTGTCCATCGAAGTCGCAACCAGTGCAGGCTACACCCGGCCACCGCTCCATGACTTCTTCATGACCCGCTACACCGACGCCTATGCCGCCGAAATCGCCGCCTTCATCGCCGCGATCACCAAGGGCGCGCCGATCAGCCCGAACGGTCAAGACGGCCTTGCGGCGCTGGCCCTGTCAGAAGCCGCGTTACTGTCGGTCAAGGAAGGCCGTGCGGTCAAACTAAAGGAAATGGCAGCCTGATGAAAACTCTGGATCTGATCACCATTGGCCGCGCATCGGTCGATCTTTACGGCGCACAGGTCGGCGGTCGTCTGGAAGACATGGGCTCGTTCCAGAAATACATCGGCGGCTCTCCGTGCAACATGGCCGCAGGCACGGCACGGCTAGGGCTGAAATCAGCCCTGCTGACCCGTGTTGGCGACGAGCATATGGGCCGCTTCATTCGCGAAGAACTGGCGCGCGAAGGTGTTGACGTTCAGGGTGTAATAACTGACCCGGAGCGTCTGACTGCGCTGGTGCTTTTGGGCATCCGTGACGAAAGCCAGTTTCCGCTGATCTTCTACCGCGAGAACTGTGCTGATATGGCTCTGTGCGAAGACGATGTGGATGAGGCGTTCATCGCCTCGTCGCGGGCGGTGGTTGCCACTGGCACCCACCTCTCGCACGCGCGCACTGCGGCAGCCGTTCTGAAAGCCCTGAAACTGGCTCGCAAGCACGGTGGCCAGACTGCGCTCGACATTGACTATCGCCCGAACCTGTGGGGCCTTTCCGGCCACGGCGACGGCGAGAACCGCTTTATCGAAAGTGCCGCAGTCACCGCCAAACTTCAGGCTACGCTACACCTCTTCGACTTGATCGTTGGAACCGAGGAAGAATTTCACATCGCGGGAGGAACGACAGATACCATCAAGGCGCTGCGCGCTGTTCGCGCTGTGTCCAAAGCAACGCTCGTTTGCAAACGCGGTGCTGCGGGTGCTGTGGCCTTCACCGACGCTATCCCAGACTCGCTCGATGACGGCGAGACTGGCCCCGGTTTCCCGATCGAAGTGTTCAACGTTCTGGGTGCTGGTGACGGCTTCATGTCGGGCCTGCTCAAAGGTTGGCTCGACGGCGAGAAATGGCCCGTCGCCCTCAAGTACGCCAACGCCTGCGGCGCTTTCGCCGTTTCGCGCCACGGCTGTACGCCGGCCTATCCCTCGCTTAATGAACTGACCTTCTTCCTCAAGCGTGGCGTCGTCGAAAAGGCGCTCCGCAAGGACCGCGATCTCGAGCAGATACATTGGTCGACCAACCGGCACGAAGACTGGTCAACGATGCGAGTTTTCGCCTTCGATCACCGCATGCAGCTTGAGGATCTTCCCGGAGCAACCACAGAAAAGATCGGGCGCTTCAAGGAACTCTGCCTTGATGCTGCCAGTGCCGTCGCAGACAGCAGGCCCGGTTACGGACTCCTGTGCGACAGCCGCCTTGGTCGCACCGCGCTATACAAGGCCGCAGGGCAGGGGCTGTGGATCGGGCGCCCTGTCGAATGGCCGGGTTCGCGCCCGTTGACGCTCGAGCCGGAAATCGGCCCCGACTTTGGTGGCCTGTCAGAATGGCCGCTGGCGCATGTGGTCAAGGTTCTGTGCTTCTGCCATCCCGACGACAGCCAAGAGATGCGCAAGGATCAGGAAGCCACAATCGACCGGCTTTTCAACGCGTGCCGCCGCAACCGTCTGGAGTTCCTTCTGGAAATCATCCCTTCGAAGGTTGGACCAGTAAATGATGACACGGTTTCAACGCTCATACAGCGTTTCTATGACATCGGCATCTACCCCGACTGGTGGAAGCTTGAGCCGATGCAGTCCGACGCTGCCTGGGCCAAGACCGTAACCACCATCGAAAAGAACGACGCCCACACCCGCGGTATCGTGGTGCTTGGTCTCGGCCAATCAGAGAGCGACCTTGCCGCAAGCTTCAAGCTCGCGGCACGCTATCCGCTGGTACGCGGTTTTGCAG
>JBATMT010000183.1:0-1701 GCA_049289975.1 Paracoccaceae bacterium
AAGCTATCCTACCTAACCGCTGAATCGGACGCGTTGCAACAAAACCGTTACAATCTTGTTACAAAAGTTTCGCGGGGCGCACCCATTGTTCGGAAAATTCCAGATTCGGGCATCCGGTGAAGCGTCCGAGCCGTTCCAGCTCCGCTTCCAGCCGTGCCGTGCGACCCCGCCCCATCTGCACCCCGGACTCGGGCCAAAACGCTGAAATCAATAGCGTTTCATCGCTTCTACGGCATTTGGCATCGACGCGCCCGATCATTTTTGACCCTTCCATGACCGGAAAGACATAATAACCGTACTGACGCTTCGGTTCTGGGACGAAAACCTCGATTCGGTAGTAGAAACCGAACAATCTCTCAGCCCGATTCCGGTCTCTCAGGGCTGGATCAAAGGGCGAAAGCACCCTCACACGGTCCGGCGGTTCAGGTGCCGTAACGGCAGATTCGGCCAGCCCCGGATAGGCATAGGCCCGCCTGTCCGACCCGTCCGCCGACCCGATCAGAACCTCCTCGATCTCGCCACGCGCCAGTGCCGCCTGACACCAGCCTTTCGCCTCGTCGGGCGAGATCTTGCGCCAGAAGGCCGCCAGTTCGCCCGAGGTCGCAAACGCCAGCCGGTCCAGAGCCGACCGACAAGCCCAGTCGATCGTCTCCTCCAGCGTCGGGCGATGACAGGCCGGATAGACCCGCTCCGCCAGATCATAGATCTTCGCAAACCCGTCGCGCCGCGACACCGCCAGCCGCCCGGACCGCCAGAGATATTCCAGCGCCGCCTTCGAAGGATGCCAGTCCCACCAGCCGCCCTTGCCGCGCACCTCGTCCAGACCCACATCGCCAGACCCACAGCAGCCGTTGTCGCGGATATGAGCCAGCACATCCTCTACCTTCTCGCGGAAGGCCGTGCCCTGCCAGCCTTCCCAGCGCTGCGGAATCTGCTCGAAGTCGCGCTCGAAACGATGCTGCCACCACGGCAGGAACTCGGTCGGGATAATCGAGGCATCGTGCGTCCAGTGCTCGAACAGGCTCCGCTCGCGCTCCAGCAACGCCCGCAGGTTCTCGGGCCGATAGCTCTGCCGCCGCGACCACAAGATCATGTGGTGCGCCCTCTCGACCGTATTGATGCTGTCGACCTGAATGAACCCCAGCCGCCGGATCAGCGCCAGAAGGTCGGCCCCCTTCGCGGGTCCGGTCGGCGGTTCCGCAAGCGCGTGCCGATCAAGGAAAACCCGCCGCGCCGCGTCATTGCCGATCCGGGGCAGGGCCACCTCAGCCGCCCCAGGTACGGGTCAGCAGCGCCAGCCAGTTTTCATGGGCGATCTTGTTGATCAGTGCATCCGAATAGCCATGCTCGGACAGGGCCGCCAAAAGCCGCGGCTGCCCCGCCACGTCGCCCAGATCGGCGGGCAGTTCTGCACCGTCGAAGTCCGAGCCCAGCCCCACATGATCCTCGCCCAGCACGCCGATCAGATGGTCAACATGCCGAA
Organism: Paracoccaceae bacterium; assembly: GCA_049289975.1. GTDB lineage: Bacteria > Pseudomonadota > Alphaproteobacteria > Rhodobacterales > Rhodobacteraceae > TMP-24. The sequence goes on from JBATMT010000183.1 coordinate 1,484, forward strand.
GCACCGGTTCCCAGCCCTTGAACGGGCTCCGCCGCCCGTCATCGCTCAGGAACACCGTCGCATAGTTCAGCCCCACCATCCCGTTGCTATCGCGGATCACCGCCAACTGCCGGTCAGTCAGGTTGCGCGACGAAGGCGTCACCGCATTGGCGTTGGAATGAGTGGCCACCATCGGCGCATCGGTCAGCGCCGCCACATCGTTGAAGCCCCTCTCGTTC
>JBATMT010000184.1:0-1821 GCA_049289975.1 Paracoccaceae bacterium
GCAATGATCCGCTCGCTCTTCATCAACAAAGAAGCGCTGGAGAAAGGCGCAAAACGCCCGAGAGTCGCCGATCAGACCGTCAAAAAGGTTGGCGTCCTTGGCGCAGGTATGATGGGTGCAGGCATTGCTTATGTGTCGGCCAATGCCGGGATCGAAGTTGTCTTGATCGATTCCAGTCAGGAATCGGCAGACCGCGGCAAGGCACACTCTGAAGGTATCCTCGACAAGGGCATGAAGCGGGGCAAGGTCAGCGCCGACAAGAAAAACGAAGTGCTGGCGCGTATCACCCCAACGACTGACTACTCGGCATTGGCTGGCTGTGATCTCTTGGTTGAGGCGGTCTTTGAAGACCCCAAAGTCAAGGCGGATGTCACCGCAAAAGCTGAAGCAGTTCTGCCTGCCACAGCGATCTTTGCGACCAACACATCGACACTGCCGATCTCGGATCTGGCCAAGGCATCGAGCCGTCCGGAGCAGTACATCGGCATCCACTTCTTCTCCCCTGTCGACAAGATGATGTTGGTGGAGATTATCCGTGGCAAGGAAACGGGCGATCTGGCCGTCGCCAAAGCCCTCGACTTCGTGCGTCAGATTCGCAAGACCCCAATCGTGGTGAACGATGCACGGTTCTTTTATGCCAATCGCTGCATTATTCCTTACCTTAACGAAGGTATGCGAATGGTGTCTGAAGGCGTCGAGCCTGTCCTCGTCGAGAATGCCGCACGACTCCTCGGGCTGCCGCTCGGCCCCCTTCAGCTCGTTGACGAAACATCGATTGATTTGGGAGTGAAAATCGCCAAGGCCACCAAGGCAGCGATGGGTGATGCCTACCCAGACTCGGCCGTCGACGCTGTGTTATTTGCGATGGCAGACAAAGGCAGACTTGGCCGAAAAGCCAGCGCTGGCTTCTATGCCTACGATGACAAAGGGCAACGCTCAGGTCTGTGGGAGGGGCTCGAAGAGCTTTGGCCCGTTGGCGAGAACCAGCCCGAACTGACCGAAGTTCAACACAGGTTGCTGTTCGTTCAGGTCCTTGAGGCAGTTCGCGCCTTGGAAGAGGGTGTTCTGACGGACATCCGCGAAGGAGACGTCGGTGCAATTCTCGGCTGGGGCTTCTGCCCGTGGTCCGGCGGGCCGTTCAGCTGGCTCGACATAATTGGCGCTGGAAAGGCGGTCGAGTTGTGTGACGAGCTTGAAAAGACACATGGTGAGCGGTTCCGCGCACCAAAACTACTTCGCGATATGGCCAGCAAGGGCGAGACTTTCTATGCCCGTTTCGACCAATCGGCCAAAGCCGCCTGAAGGCTGAACAGTTGCACACTCAGGGGCGTGACCGTTGGGTGTGCTTCAATCATTCAGGATCGAACGAATAGCCGAACCGCTCAATATCGGTCGCGCAAATCTCGCCAATCAGGATGGCATCTTTTTCAGTGTAAAGGCCCCGCCAATCGCGGGGTCTATTGCTTTGATTGACACGCTCAAGTTCAGGCAAAGGGTAGCCCAGCTTTTGCTGGAACTCGGCAATATCATTCTGAAAATGCTCGATTCGGGCAAAAAGTGAAGGCTTCAAACTGCCATCCGGGCGTCGAAGATAGCTTTCATAGGTGCCAATTCTGAGACTGACCTGAACTATTGGAGAGCGCACGAAATCTGAAAAGCTGGATTGCTTTGCAACGTTGACAAGCGGATGCGCAAAAGACTGCTCGCGAAGCCAGTAGTAAAGACTTGCTACTCGGTCCCACGGATTTCGCACTGTTGTAAGCGTGAAAAGCTGCTCCAGTTCGTCGGCTGGTATCAGACCATCAAGGTCAGCGAGGGTAG
>JBATMT010000185.1:0-4959 GCA_049289975.1 Paracoccaceae bacterium
GGTTCGACAAGCTTCATACCCATTTTTTCGGGCAACCCGCCGACATTGTGGTGCGACTTGATGGTAACCGAAGGGCCACCCGAGAAGGACACGCTTTCGATCACATCGGGATAGAGCGTGCCTTGAGCGAGGAACTTGGCGCCGCCTATGGCCTTGGCATGCTTTTCAAACACCTCAATGAAGAGTCTGCCAATGATCTTGCGCTTGGTTTCCGGGTCCGAGACACCTTCGAGCGCGCCAAGGAATAGATCGCTTTCGTCGGCGTGGATGAGCGGCAGGTTGTAGGCGTCCCGGAACATGGTGACGACTTCTTCGGCTTCGTTCATGCGCATCAGGCCGTGTTCGACAAAGACGCAGGTCAGTTGCTCGCCAATGGCTTCGTGAATGAGGATGGCAGCGACAGAAGAATCGACGCCGCCTGACAGGGCGCAGATTACCTTCTGGTCGCCGACCTGATCGCGGATCTTGCGGATCGCCTCTTCGCGGTAGGCGCCCATCGTCCAATCGCCCTTGAATCCTGCGAGGCGCACGAAGTTCTCGTAGAGCTTCGCGCCTTTTGGCGTGTGGTGGACTTCGGGGTGAAACTGCACCGCGAAGAACCTGCGCGTAGGATCCGCTGTAATGGCGAAAGGCGCGTTGGGGGAGGTGCCGTAAACTTCGAACCCCGGCGCAATCTTCGAGACATGATCGCCATGGCTCATCCAGACCTGTTCCTTGCCGTCTGAGAACCATCCATCTAGTACCGGCAAGCGCGCGTCAGTCGGTGTGACGTAGGCGCGTCCAAATTCGGCCGTGCCCTGGCCGCGTTCGACCAAACCACCAAGGCAATGCATCATGACCTGCTGGCCATAGCAAATGCCAAGGATCGGTACCCCCATCGAGAAGACTGATATTGGCGGCAATGGCGCACCGTCCTCAAACACCGAAGATGGCCCGCCCGAGAAGATCACCGCCTTTGGCGCGAAGTCTTTCAGGAATGCATCGTCGACGCGATTGAAGGGATGGATTTCGCAATAGACATTCAGTTCGCGCAGGCGGCGCGCGATCAGTTGCGTCACCTGTGAGCCGAAGTCGATGATGAGGAGGCGATCATGCTGGGTCATGGCGGGGGAATATTGGGTTGAAGGGGACGAAGCAAGGGGGCGCTTCTGCCTTTCGCGCCGCTTTGTCGTGCTGACCCCCGGGATATTTGCTGACGTAAATTGGCGAGACTGACTTCTTGTCGACGCGAAAGAACGCGACATTGGCACATGTCGCTTTTGGGACATAAGCGACGTTTACCGCCCGGGGCGTTGCTGGCGGCGGAGTAAAAGGGGGACAAACTGACCTTGAGGAGCGGACGATGAACGAAGAAACAGGGGGCCGCAGGGCTCGGGGCGGCGGTGGCGCGGCACGGCGTGCGGAGCGCACCGCAGTGCATTTCGAGACTGCGAAGTACATCGAGCGGAACATTCCGAACTTCGAAGTCCTGAACGAAGAGGCGTTGGAGATTATCGAGGCCAACGCCGAGACGATCCTCGAGGAGATTGGCGTAAACTTCGTCGAGAATCCGGCAGCACTTGAATTGTGGCGTCAGGCAGGTGCCGATGTGCAGGGCGAGCGCGTGCGGATGCCCAAAGGTCTGGCTCGCCAGCTTTGCAAGACGGCGCCGGCGACCTACACCCAGCATGCCCGCAACCCGGAGCGCAATGTGGTTGTCGGGGGCCGCAATCTGGTTCTGGCACCCGTCTACGGTCCGCCCTTCGTTCGGGACGAAAACGGCCGCCGATATGCGACGATGGAAGATTTCAACAAGTTCGTGAAACTCGGCTACATGTCGCGTTGGTTGCACCATTCGGGTGGTACCGTGTGCGAGCCGACCGATGTGCCGGTGAACAAGCGCCACCTCGACATGCTTTACGCTCACATGACGCTGTCAGACAAACCCTACATGGGTTCGGTCACAGCGCCGGAGCGGGCGACGGATTCGGTCGAGATGTCGAAGATCCTGTTCGGCAGTGATTTCGTAGACCAGAACACGGTCATGACCTCGCTCATAAACATCAACTCGCCGATGACCTTCGACGGCATTATGATGGGCGCGCTTGAGGTCTTCGCCAAGTCCAATCAGGCAGCGATCATTTCGCCGTTCATCGTGGGCGGCGCGATGGCACCGGCGACGGTCGCTGGGACGCTGACTCAGGTTCTGGCCGAAGTTCTTTCGGGCGTGGCCTACAGCCAATTGGTACGCAAGGGCGCGCCGGTAATTGCGGGTGCCTTCGTGACCTCGATTGACATGAACTCTGGCGCGCCGACTTTTGGCACTCCTGAGGCAAGCCTTATCACGTATGGCGCTGGCCAACTGGTGCGTCGTTTGGGCGTCCCATACCGTTCGGCAGGTGGTTTCACCGGCTCGAAGATCCCTGATGCTCAGGCGGCCTATGAAAGCGCCAACAGCCTCAACATGGGACTTCTTGCGGGTGTAAACTTCATGCTGCACGCGTGTGGCTGGCTCGAAGGTGGTCTAGTCGCTTCGTTCGACAAGTTCGTGATGGATGCCGACCAACTTGGCATTCTGCACCATCTGGCCAAGGGCGTAGATATGTCCGAGAACGGTCAAGCCATGAGCGCGATCCGTGAGGTTAACGCCAGCACGCACTATCTGGGCACGGAACATACTCAGGCAAACTTCAAGTCGGCGTTCTGGCGGACAGATCTACTTGACTACAAGCCGTTCGAGACGTGGGAAGACGAAGGTTCGCGTGACACAGTCCAACTTGCGCGTGAGCGCGTTACGAAGTTGCTGAATGACTATCAAAAGCCGCCAATCGATCCGGCAATCGAGGAAGCGCTCAAGGAGTATGTCGCCAAGAAGAAAGCGTCGATGCCCGACGCCTTCATGTAATACTGGTTACATCCTGCAAAAGAAGGGGTCGGGATTTCCGACCCCTTTTTATTTTGGCTCTATTGTTGCTGTCAGCAAACGAGTCTCTGCGATCACGGCAATCAGAACTTCGATATGGCGCATCAGGTTGTAGGATGGACTTTTGGTCTTACGCGCCTCTTCAAGGTCGGCTTCCGCTTCGAGAAGCAGAGTGACGGAACGGTTCGGAGCGGGCGTGGCCGATATTCGGATGAGTCGTTTCAGATCGCGATGGCGGTCGTATAACCCCGTTCCGGCGCGGGCCGCACAGATGAGCAACGGCGGACGGCGCAAGCCTGATACGCGAGAAAACAATTCGGTCACGTCACATCTCCTGATTGAGCTCCCTCAGGATGCAGTGAATTGCAGGCCCGTTGCGGAGTCGCACGGAGGTGCGAACGTTTCTTTTAGAGAAATTTAGAATTTATCAATAATTGTCATGACCGATCAGTGAGTTAACCCATCGGTAACAAATACAACTCACGGTTGAAAGCTATCTAGAGCTGCGATCCGGAAAGGTTGCCGCTTCCACGGGGGCTAGCATATGTCTGCGGTACTCAAATCAGCGGCTTGGCCCGCCTGGTTGCCAGAAAGCGTGCGTCTATATCTGCGCTACGTCCGGGGCGAGCGTTCGATGCGTGCTTTGGCTCTCGCCGAGGGGTGCCATGCCTCGACCGTTTTGCGAAAGGTGCGCGCTCTTGAGCAGAGGCGCGATGACCCGCTGATCGACGAAATGCTTGTGAATTTCGAAATGCTTGCGCCGTGCGCAGCCAACGGCGCCTCTCCCGCAACACAGAAGGATATAGGCAAAATGAGCGCACCGGTTCGCACCAAGGCAAACGGCTATCCCAATGAAGCGGTGATTGCCCGTGAAGCACGGCGCATATTGCGGCGGCTCTGCGAGAGCGGTGCAGTTCTGGTCGTTGCCCCCGATATGGAAAAGGCCGCCGTGATGAAGGGCGAGGTCAGGATTGCTGTGGCAGACCGGATCGTTGCGCAGGCGTTTGCCTTGAACGACTGGATATCAGCAAAATCAGTTGGCCGGATCGTCATCTATCAGATCACATCAGTGGGGCGCGCGGCGCTCAAACGCCTGCTGGAAGACGGGCCGCCGGTAGATGAAGCCGACGCGGAAGCTACGCCCTTTGCGGACCAGCATCGAGTTTGGGGCGAACGCATGATTTCAGATCGCACCGGACCATCGGGGAGGATGCGCTACAACCTGTCCGAAAGTCCCCTGACAGTGCTTGGGCGGCGGCGTGACAAGGATGGAAAGCCATTCCTGGAGCCAGCCCTTGTCGCAGCAGGCGAGCGGTTGCGCGAGGATTTTGAACTGGCACAGATAGGTCCGCGTGTCGCGCAGAACTGGGATAGGTTTCTTGCCGCAACAGACAGGGCTACCGTGCAGCCGGGGGCGGTTGGATCAGACGGGTCATCGAAGGCGCGTGCGCGTGTTGCGGCGGCCTTGCGTGACCTTGGGCCTGGATTGGGCGATGTGGTCTTGCGGTGCTGCTGTTTTCTTGAGGGTCTCGAAGTTGCGGAAAAGCGAATGGGTTGGTCTGCGCGATCAGGCAAGATAGTTTTAAGGATCGCGCTGATCCGTCTGAAGCGTCATTACGATGAGATATATGGAGGCAAGAGCCCCCTGATAGGCTGATACTGAAGCAGGATGGCAGATCTCAGTCGTCAGGAAAGGGGAGCGATCAGCTTGCGCAAGGTGTCGGCAGGGTTTTCGGTGCCCCAGATTTCCTCTCCTATGGCGAAAAAGTCTGTTACCGGCGCAAGTGCTGCCACCAACTCCGGCGTCAAGCCGCCTTCCGCGACGACAGGTACTTCTACCATTTCCGACCACCAGGCGAAGAGATCTTCGTCGGCCAGCTTCGCAGTCCCCAATGGATCGGCGACAGGCCCGAATGTGACATAGTCCGCCCCGGCCTCGCCCGCGTTCATACCGGCATCACGAGAATTTCCGCAGTAGGTTCCGACGATGGCGTCTGCTCCAAGTTCCTTGCGGGCTGCCCGCACCGAGCGGGCACTGTCCATCAAATGAACGCCGT
>JBATMT010000186.1:0-2029 GCA_049289975.1 Paracoccaceae bacterium
GCGCCGGGGTCATCACCGGCGGCTCTACGACCGGTGCACCCATGCCTCCGGCAAACGCAGGGGCGGAAGCGCCTGCAGCAAGAAGTGCCGCGATTGGCACGATGCCTTTGATAAAACTAGATTTCTGCATGTCTGTCTCCTTCGATCTCTCGTTGCCGTAGCTTCGACCTCGATCCTTGCGATGGGGACTCTCTCCCCTGCAAACGGGCCGTTCGCGCTTGGCTGAGCAAGACCTAGACGTTTCTTCAAGCGGTCCAAGGGGGGCGCACAGGCTCGTGATTGGGCGGGCGAAAGAACGCTTGGGACGGGCTGGAAATGGCCGAACCGATCGGCCATATGCCGCCCGAGGATTGCCGATCGGGCCGCTATCCGCGCACATGAGCGTGAGCCGATCTTGAAATTCAAACGCCAAAGGCCCCGCAGATGCCACTTCAGAACCGTGTCCTGCCAGATGGCAGCATCGTCGCGCATCCCGGCCGTGGACTTCTGACCGGGAATCGCGGGATCTTGCACGATGGCACGCGGACGCTTGGAAATCGGCGCTGGACGTCGGCCTTGTGGATTGCCTGCGCGCTGGAGTTCAAGGGCTGGAAGCGCGTGCCGATGACGCCGGGGCGATGGACAGAGCTGTTCTTTCTGGATGAAGCGGTGGCGTTTTCTGCCGGTCACCGACCCTGCGCTGAATGTCGCCGTGCCGACTATAACAGGTTTAGGGCGGCGTGGGCTGTAGCGGATTTGCCCGAGGCGAAACGTGCGTCAGACGTTGACCGGGTGCTGCATGAGGCGCGGTTGACCTCGGATCGAAAGGCCCAGCGGCGGCATGTGGCGGAAATGGTGAGTTTGCCGGATGGTGCGTTCATCGAAGGGCCAAAGGGTGTTCCTTGTCTTTTGCACAAGGGCGCGCTTCGTCCCTATACCCCCGGGGGCTACCTTGCCCCCCTGCCCTTGCCTGTCGGACCGGTAACCGTCTTGACCCCGGAACCGATGGTCCGGGTGCTTCGTGCAGGCTATGCGCCGATGCTGCATCCGACGGCGTCCTGAAGCGGCCTTGTATGTCGCAAAGGGACGCGCCACTGGCGACCGCGGCGGCGAGACTGGGGCAACAGGACTGATGCGGGACGACTTGGATGGGCGCAGCGGATTATTCAAAGCTGATAGACGTTGAAACCTGGGCCTTCATCCGCGCGACGGAAAGCTGGTATCCGCCCGAGACGGCAACTTTCAGCGTCGAAAAACAGCGTGAGATCTATGATGCCATGTGCAGGGCGTTCCACCGGGGCTACCCCAAGGGTGTGACCGCGAGGGACGAGCGTTTCGGGGGTGTGCCATGCCGTGTGTACGAAGGCCCTTCCATGGTGGCGACGGTGGTCTATGAGCATGGCGGTGGCTTCGTGGTGGGCGGTTTGCACAGCCACGACGATGTGTGCGCGGAAATCTGCAAGGACGCTGGGGTCCGTGTTGTTGCCGTGGACTATCGTCTTGCCCCTGAGCATAGGCACCCGGCGCATTTCGACGATGCTCTGGCCGCGACCAAGGCAGTGGCTGCGACGTATGGCGAACCCATCGTTCTGGCAGGCGACAGTGCCGGGGGCGCGCTGACCGCTTCAGTGGCTCACGCGCTGAGGGGCAGCGGGATCGACATTCGCGGTCAGGTGCTGATCTATCCGGGGCTCGGTGGCGACCGCGACAAGGGCAGCTATCTGACCCATGCCAATGCGCAGATGCTGACGCGCGACGATGTGCTTTACTACGCCACGGTCCGCTATCCAGACGATATGGAGCCGCTTGGCGATGCGACGGCAGCAGCTTTGCAAGACATCGACTTTTCCGGGCTGCCGCCCACGCTGATCTTTGTCGCCGAGTGCGACCCGTTGTGCGATGATGGCGGGCACTATGCAGCCGAGATAGTGGCGGCTGGTGGCAAGGCCCGCAATCGTGTGGAGCAGGGATTGGTCCACGGCTACCTGCGGGGACGCAAGACCGTAAGCCGGGCGGCCGCGAGTTTCGCCCGCATCACGCAAGGAATTAC
>JBATMT010000187.1:0-2742 GCA_049289975.1 Paracoccaceae bacterium
GACCTCTTGAATGCCATTCAAGCGCTCTCCCATCTGAGCTATGGCCCCACCGGAGGTCCGGGCAACCCTGAGGCGGCCCGCGTGGGCAGTCCTATAGGCAAGGGCGCGTAAGGGCGCAAGGGTAAAATCGTGCCGCCCCGCCAGTTCAGCCGACCTTCGGGTGCGGCCATCCTGCCCCGGCTTCTGACCCGGCCTTCGTGCGCGGCCATTCGGCCCGGCCATCGCGCCCTGACCACCGGCCAGACCCCTGCGTCAAAGACGCAAAGGGCGTCCCCCGAAGGAGACGCCCTGCGTTTCTTGCCCGTTGATCCGTGGGATCAGACTTCGTCTTCGCCGCCAGCCACGTCGGCAATCTCGTCGAGCGAGACGTTGTCGTCCTCGTCGTCTTCCAGAAGATCGTCATCCAGATCGACGTCGGCGGCCTCTTCGTCCAGATCGGTATCTTCGGCCAGATCTTCCAGATCGAGATCCGCTTCCTTGACCGCGACCTTCTCGGCAATCAGCGTGCGTCCGCGCGTCGCGACCAGGCTCTCGGTCGAGAAGCTGTGCCCACATTCCGGGCAGGTCATCGGGTCGCGCCGCAAATCGTAAAAGCGGCTCGCGCAATGCGGGCAGAGGCGCTTGACGCCCCATTCATCCTTAGGCATGGAAATCTCCGTCCAGTGCACGTCTATGTCAGAGTCGAAGCCAACTGCCACAAGTGCGCGGGGGTGTCAAAGGCTTTTCGGCACAGATCACCGCGACGTGGCTTTGGGCCTTTTCCTTGCCGCACGATAAGACCATCATGGCGGCACAAGAGGGGCCTCTCCATGCTCAAGACTTTGCCGGGCGATCCGCCGGTAGAACTGATCCTTCGCCGCTCGGCGCGCGCGCGGCGTTTTTCGCTGCGGGTGTCGCGCCTTGATGGCCGCGTCACCCTGTCGATGCCCACCCACGCCCGCGAATCCGAGGCGATGGCCTTTGCCCAGTCGCAGGCCGACTGGATCAGACGCACACAGGCCCGTTCGGGTGGCGCAATCGCCGTAGGGATCGGGGCCGAACTCCCGGTTCAGGGCCAAATGCTGACCATCACCGCCGCAGCCTTGCGCGCCCCACGAATCGAGGGGGGGATGCTGCTCGTGCCGCCCGATGCCGACCGGGCCGGAACCCGCGTTCTGGCCTTCCTCAAGCTCCACGCCCGCCAGCGCCTGCAAGCCGCATCAGACCACTATGGTCAATTGCTTGGCCGCCGCCACGCCGGGATCACGCTGCGCGACACGCGTTCGCGCTGGGGTTCCTGCGCGGCCTCTGGTGAACTGATGTATTCATGGCGGCTGATCATGGCACCCGCCGAGGTGCTGGATTATGTCGCCGCGCACGAGATCGCCCATCTGGCCGAGATGAACCATTCCCCGGCCTTCTGGTCCGTGGTCCGACGGCTGATGCCCGACTACGACCGACACCGTGCCTGGCTGAAACGCCACGGAACCACGCTCCATCGGTATGATTTCGCCGGTCAGGGCAGGGAAGAAGGCTAGGGCAGCCGCACAGGATTGACGCAGGCCCCCTCAGATGTGATCACATTGGGCATGAACACACCCGCCGCCACGCCCTTGCGCCCCGCCGACTCCGGTCTGGCCTCGCATGACCGGCTGTACCGGACGCTGCGCCAACAGATCATGCACGGCGAACTTCCGCCCGGCCAGGCGTTGACCCTGCGCGGACTGGCCGAGAAATTCGGCATGTCGATGACCCCGGCCCGCGAAGCCCTGCGCAGGCTTTCTGCCGAAGGTGCGTTGACCATGTCGGCATCGGGCCGCGTTTCGACACCCGAACTCAGCAATGACCGGATCGAGGAACTGGCGGCACTCAGGGCGTTGATCGAGCCTGAACTGGCAAGCCGCGCCCTGCCACGTGCCCATATGGCGTTGATCGAACGGATGCAGACCATCAACGCGGCCAACCAGGACGCGGCCCTGCGCCGTGATTCCATTACCTATGTGCGCACCAACCTTGAGTTTCACCGTGCGCTTTATCTGCGCGCCCAGGCTCCGGCGATGCTGGCGGTGGCCGAGACAATCTGGTTGCAGCTTGGCCCCACCATGCGGGCACTTTACGCCCGCCTGAACCGTCAGGACATGCCCCAGCACCACCGCATGATCATTGCGGCCCTGAAGGCGGGTGATGAGCCGGGATTGCGGCTGGCAGTGCGCACCGATGTAACGCAAGGGCTGCGCCATCTGGCAGGATAGCCTGCGCGATGCTGCACATCCCCTGTTCGTGGGGTGCCCTTTGCGACATGCGCGACAGGTCCCACTTAGGGCAGGAATGAAAATAGGAGGCCAACATGTCCATTCGTCCGGTTCTGGAACAACGTCCGGCCCAGCCCACGCGCGAAGGGGCCGGTGTCAGGCTTCACCGCGCTTTCGGCTTTGCCGATCCGTCCGAGCTTGATCCTTTCTTGCTGTTCGACGATTTTCGCAACGAATATCCGCGCGATTACAGCGCTGGATTTCCCTGGCATCCACATCGGGGGATCGAGACGATCACCTATGTGCTTGCGGGTACCGTCGATCACGGCGACAGCCTTGGAAACACCGGCACCCTCGGGGCTGGCGATGTCCAATGGATGACTGCGGGATCGGGAATTCTGCATCAGGAAATGCCGAAAGGGAATGCCCAGGGTCAGATGCACGGCTTTCAACTTTGGGCCAATCTTCCATCGCAGTTCAAGATGACCGCACCGAGGTATCAGGATGTGAC
>JBATMT010000188.1:0-6128 GCA_049289975.1 Paracoccaceae bacterium
CCCTCAGCCACACCTGAAAGACGATATTCTCACGAATATTGATCAACTGGGGCGCACGGACCTCGCCGCCCCAATACGCCAGAGCAGCCCGCGCCATGGCCTCTGCCTGAGCTTTCCCGGTCATGCGGCCACCTCGTCCAGCGCCTCTTGCAAGGCGCCAACTGCCATGTCGGCATGATCCGTCCCGAACGGCATCGGCGGCCTCAGCTTGAGGATATGCTGCTGTCGCCCGATCCGCCCGATCAGCACACCCCGGTCGCGCATCCCTTCTACCACCCGCGCCGCCGCTTCCGGCGCAGGTACGCCATTGCGCAGCAGTTCAATGCCAAAGAACATCCCCCGCCCGCGCACATCGGCGATCAGCGGGTGCCGCAATCTGCGCATCTTATCAAGCGCATAGGCGCTGACGCGTTCGGCATGCGCCAGCAATCCCTCATCCTCGATCACATCCAGAACCGCCATCGCCGCCGCGCACGACACCGGGTTGCCGCCAAACGTGTTGAAATAGCCGAAAGCCTCGCGGAACGCCGCCATCACGTCGGGCCGCGCCACGACGGCGGCCACCGGATGCCCGTTGCCCATCGGCTTGCCCATCGTCACCACATCTGGCGCAAAACCCAACCACTCGTGCCCCCACCAGTGGCTACCCAACCGCCCGAACCCCGGCTGCACTTCATCACACAGGATCAGCCCGCCCGCCTTGCGCACCACCTCGACCGTCTGGTCCAGAAAGCCCGGCACCACCGGCGGCAGCCCTTCGTTGGCAAAGACCGGGCAAAGCATGAAGCCCGCAAAGCCGTGACCCGACGCTTCGAGTTCAGCAACCGCGCGGGCAACATGACCGGCAAACACGCCCGGATCGGTGCTGCCCGGTACCAGCACATCGGGTGCCGGCACCCGTTTCACATGCGCGGGCCAGCCACCAATCGGGGGCCGCCGCGTGTTCAACTGCGACACAGCGGTGGTGTTGCCATGATAGGTGTTGTCGGTCGCGATGATCCCGACCTTGCCGGTCACCGCCTGCGCCATCCTCAAGGCAAGGTCATTTGCCTCCGATCCGGTACAGGTCATGATGATCTGTTTCAGGTCATGCCCGAACTTGCCCACCAGACGCTCGCCGTAGTCCAGAACCGTCTCGTGCAGGTAGCGCGTGTGTGTGTTCAGCGTCGCCGCCTGCCGCGCAATCGCCTCTACCACCTTCGGGTGACAATGCCCGACATGCGCCACGTTGTTGTAGCAGTCCAGATAGCGCCGCCCCTCCGGGTCAAACAGCCATACGCCCTCGCCACGCACAAGATGGACCGGCTTGTCATAGAACGTCGGCACATTCGGCCCGAACAGCCGCCGCCGCCGCTCCATCAGATCATTCGTCATCGACCTTGCCTCTCAATGTCTTCACTTCGCCGCGCACGGTCTTTTGCTTCAACCGGCGCAGTTGACTGCCATAGGTGGGCTTTGTCGCCACCCGCCGCTTCGGTGCCACCAACGCCTGACGGATCAATTCCGCCAACCGCTCCCGCGCTAACTCGCGGTTCTGCAACTGGCTGCGGGTTTCCTCGGCACGGATCAGGATAGCCCCGTCCAGCGTCCAGCGTCGCCCCGCCAGCCGCTTCAGCCGTGCCTTCACCGCTGGCGTCAGATTGGGGCTGCGTTCCGCCTCGAACCGCAGATCGACAGCGGTGGACACCTTGTTCACATTCTGCCCGCCCGGACCCGAAGACCGAGAGAAACTCTCGCTCAATTCCCAGTCGGCGATGGCGATTTGATCAGTGATCCACAACATGCCGCGACCCTACAACAAGCGCCCGGAATGTGTAGATCGGTTCACGAAAAAGATCGTCACTGCGATCTTCCGGCGCTTCAACGCCGTGGCGTTTGCTTCGCCCGTCGCCAGCATGGCAACGCCCGCACAAGGAAAGGGCCGCCCCGTTTTCACGAAGCGGCCCTCCGAGTTCCAAGGAGATGGCCCAGTTAGGGTGCCGAAACCGGCGTGGCCCAGATAGGGGTTACAGTCGTCGGGTTTGCCCTCAGACCACGGCCCCCCGTACTGTCCTGACACCTCTCTCCAATATCACTCTAGACACTGGATCACCTCCTTTCATGGTTGCCGTTAAGCTGGAGGCTGACACAGATTTTGTGTTTGTCAAAAGATTTTACGCTACACGTTTGGTAAAATTGGCAACAATGACGCGGAACGGTATCAAAGCGATCACAGCTATCGCCAGTTTGACCATCCAGTCGGCAGTCGCGAGAGACACCCACAAAGGCACGACCGGACCCTGATCCAGAAGTGGCAACATCTTGCCCGCCCAACTCACATCGCTCGCCGGTTCAAGGAACGTCAGGAAGCCCGCGAAGGCGATCATGAAGAAGATGATCGAGTCACAGGTGGACCCGATGATGGTCGAGAAGAACGGTGCCTTCCACCAGCCGGTATTGCGATAGCGGTTGAAGACGAAGATATCCAGAAGCTGCCCGTTCAGGAACGCCAACCCCGAGCCAATCGCAACGCGCAGCGTCACCAGCGGGCCGAACTCACCCTGAATCTGCGATCCGATCAACGAACAGATCAGCCCGGCCACAAAACCCGCCACCACAACCCGGCGCGCCGCCGATGGCCCCTGAAGGCGGTTGGTCAGGTCGGTCACAAGGAACGCCAGCGGATAGGTGAAAGCCCCGTAGGTCAGCCATTTGCCGTAAAGGTGCTGGACGAGGATGTTTGAGGCCACAACGATGATGGCCATGGCAAGAATGCCAGGGAGAAGTCGACGGTTCATATCATTTCCGTTTTTACAAGGTCGCGGAGACTTGGCCCCGACACCGCGCCGGGGCAGGGCGCGCTTTAGGCGTGCCGGGCCTTCAGGTCAAGTCAATCCTCGATCCGGTAGTCGACAAAGGCGCTGTCCTGTATAGCCAGAAAGTTGTTGTCGGTTATCATCGTGGCATGAACGGCGCCCGCCGTGTCGGTCCAGATCGACAGACCCTCAAGGTTGCCATGCCGCCCGGCCTGCGTCTCGAACAGGGTTTCATCCGAAGTCACACTGCCTGCGTCAAACCCGATCCGCCGCAGTCGCGACTTGAAACCCACCAACGGCCAGAAATCCCGTTCCAAAAGATACAGCCGCCCGTCCGGCCCGAAATCCGCCCCGACAGGCCGCCAGGTGGCGTCCTCGCCAATCTTGAACGGAACATCCCAAACGCCACCCTGAAAGCGAAACATGGGATCAGAGGTCATGCCGCCCGCATTGCCCTCCGCCAGGGTGAAGATCGCGCCGTCCGGCGCAATCGCCAACGCTTCCGGCCCGGCATTGTACTCAAACCCGTAAAACTCGCGCGGCACCGGCAGAGTCTCGACCAACACGCCGTCGCGGCCAAATCTGGCAACACGGTTCATCAGCTCGAACGAAACGTAAAGACTTCCATCTGGCGCAAAGGCCAACCCCTCGGAATCGTCCGCCGGGTCGGTCAGCAACGCGCCTTTCGCATCCTTCAGCCGCACCGGCGGCCCGTCGAACGAAACGCCGGTGATTGCGCCCGCCTGATCCCGCGTTACCGTCCCGCTCGCCAAGGCTGCTGAATCTGACAGCGCGACAAAGCTCTTGCCGTCGTCACTGAACTCCAACCCCGAAAACCCGCCCAGATATTCGACACGATCCGGAATCTGGTAGCTGCCCAGATAGACAGCCCGCGGTGCCGCCACCGCCCAAAGCGGCACTGCCGCCAGCGCGCACGCAAGGCTAACTGAACTAAGTCGCATCAATTGGCGGCCAGAACCTTCGTGCAGGCTTTTGGAAGATCAGCCATCGTGTAATCGCGCGGCCCTTTCTTCTTCGGCCCGGGCGGGCGCTTCGGCGGGTTCTTCAACTCGTCCAGATAGGTCGTCACCCACCAGGTCAGCGTATCATCGCAGCCGTCGCCATTGTTCGACAGCTCCGCCACCGTCGGCGTCTGGGTCTTGCATTGCGGCGACCCCGCCGGACACTTCAGCCGCACATGGAAATGGTCGTTATGTCCATAGAGCGGGCGAATCTTCTGCAACCATTTCCTGTCGGCCGACGTCGCCGTCTTGCACATCTCGATCTTGATCGCCGCCGCCACGAAGATCCGGTCCACACGCGGGTCCGACGCCGCCAGCTGCAACAGCGCGGCATGAGATGCCGTCCAGTTGCCGTTGACCCGTTTCTGGTCCTCGGTCCTGACCGAATTCGCGCTGATCTTCTCGCGCTCCTTCGCGCTCAGCGACAGACTCTTGGGCGGCAGATACCAGACATCGGCATCCAGCCCGGTCTGATGGCTCAGGTGGCCCGATGTCGACGGACCGCCGCGAGGCTGCGCCATGTCGCCCACGTAAAGCCCGCGCCAGCCGACCTGAGTGGCCTTCTTCGACAGGTCCTCCAGATACTGCACCAGCACCGGCTGACCCCAGTTGCGGTTCCGCGACAGGCGCATGGCCTGCCAAGTCGGTCCGCTTTCCGGCAGGGCGATCATTCCCGCCCCGCAGCCCCGCGAATAATCGCCAATGGCGGCTGGTTGCTGGTTCGACGGCTGGTCCACCGCACCGAAAAGCTTCCGCGCCAGAGTGTCGGCAGAAGCTGCCGTCCCCAACGCCATCGCAACAGCGACCAGTCCCGCCAGAAGCCGCATCACGCCTGCCTTTCGCCCATCGGTTTGACCCACGCCAGCAATGCCATACCCACAAGGAACAGCGCAATCAGCGGAATCGAGATACCCATCCTCTGACTGCCGCTGATTGTGGTGAAGATTGCAATGCAAAATGGCGCGATGAACGCCGTAGCCTTGCCCGACAGCGCGTAAAGACCGAACGCCTCCGTCGACCGCTCCGGCGTGGTGTGGAACACCATCATCGTCCGGCTCGCGGACTGCAACGTGCCACCCGCCGCGCCGATCAGGATGCCGCAACCATAGAAGATATAGTCCGGCATCGGCGAACCCGCTGCAAACGGCATGCCATAGAAGCTGTCCCGCGACATGCCGGCAATCACCAGACAGACCGCGATCAGCACATACATCGACAGGTTGATGACCGGCTTGGGTCCGCCCCGGCTGTCCATATGCCCACCAAGCCAACTGAACAAAGCCGCCGAAATCGCCCCGACGATCCCGAAAATCCCGATCTTCGTCACTGACCAGCCAAGCACGCCCGACGCATAAACACCCCCGAACCCGTAAAGCGCATTCAGCGCATCCCGGTAGAACATCGACGACAACAGATGCGCACCAAGGCTCCGCCGCTGCTTCAGGCTCTTGATCAGCGTCCACAGCTCTGCCATCGACTGCCCGATGTTGACCCGCCGCGCCGGTCCTTTCGGCTCTTTGACCCAGGCAAAGAACGGTATCATGAAGACGATGTACCAGATCGCGGTGATCGGCCCCACGGCGCGCGTCCCCTCACGCGTCGCCGGGTCCAGCCCGAACAAGGGCTTGATCCCGATCAGCGTCTTGCCCGTCGCGCCATTCTCGTTGAAAAACAACAGCATGATCATCAGCGCGATGATACCGCCCAGATAACCAAAGGCGAAACCGGCGCCAGACATCTTGCCCATATCCTCGTCGACCGTCAGGTCGGGCATCAGCGAATTGGTGAAGATCGTCGCGAACTCCATGCCGATCAGGCCAAGCCCGAACCACAGCATCGCGTGGAAAAGATCCGGCTCACCCGGCACCAGATACCAGATCCCCCACGACCCGACCACGTACAGAACCGAGAAGATCCAGATCCAGACCATCCGCTTTCCGGACCCGTCGGCAATCGCGCCAAGAACAGGCGCCAGAAGTGCGATCATCACGCCCGAAATCGACTGGCCCCAGCCCCAATAAGCCTGCGCCGCCGCCCCAGCCGCTTCGCCGTCCATGCCCTGCGCCATGAAATGAGCCTGCGCCACTTCCGCGAAATACGGCCCGAATACGAAGGTCAACAGCAGCGTGTTGTAAGGCTGGCTTGCCCAGTCAAAGAACCACCAGCCCCAGATCCGCTTCCGCGCCGAAATCTCCATACCGTCCCCCTCACGCCTTTTGCGCGATCAAGCCCGAAATGACAGCCTCAGGCAAGCGCGCCCTTGCGCAACCTGCAGGCATTTTCTGCTGGAAAATATCCCGGGGTCTGGGGC
>JBATMT010000189.1:0-2437 GCA_049289975.1 Paracoccaceae bacterium
GTGAAAATCTGGTTAACAGATTTTCACAAGCCATTGATACCTAAGCATATTAAGTTTTGTCCGCACGCGGACAAATCGGGCCGAACCTATCGGCCACTGCTCCGGCTGTTCAATTCGCCCTGCACCACGATCTGGCTGATGCTATCCAGATCGACGGTCGACAGGAACGCAGCCGCCGTCAACTCGCGCGATTGCACCGTTGAAACCGGGGTCGGACCCGGCGGCTGGAACACGAGGAAGCGATAGGTCACAACACCGTTTTCATCCGGCTTGCCACGATTGTCGGCCTTCAGTTCTGCTTTCCACCAGCCTTGCGTCGGCGGCAGGCCCTTGGCCTGAACAATGGCGCCATAGTTGGTCTTGGTGACTTCCAGAGCCGTGACCTGCTGGATAAGCTGACGCCCGTCGGCGGCCTCGTTCGGGGCCAGAACCGTCTGTGTCTGGGCTGCCCGCGACCTTCCAAACCAGTTGAACGGGTTCAGACGGCTGTCGCGGACCTTCGCACAATCGGCGAGCGTCATGGTGAGCACAAGAGCCGTCATCACGGCGACGGGCAGCTTGGCTGCGGAACGGGTCATGGCGGGCCTCCGATTGCTTCGTCCGAACTGGGTAGCCCATCCGAAGCCTCGTGAAAAGGGGCAGGGTGGCGCTGGACCTTTCGCGGATGAATGACTAGGTGAAAGACACACTGCGGAGACTGCAAATGGCCACGCCCGCCTTTGAAGATATTGCCGAAACCTTTGAATTCCTCGACGACTGGGAAGACCGCTATCGCCATGTCATCGAACTAGGCAAGGCGATGCCGGAACTGGACGAGGCTTTCCGCGTTCCCGCCACCAAGGTCGATGGCTGTGCCAGTCAAGTCTGGCTTCTGCCGCGCATCGAAGGGCAGGGGGCAAGTGCCCGTTTCGACTTTCAGGGCGAAAGCGACGCGATGATCGTGCGCGGCCTCATTGCTATCTTGCACGCGCTCTATTCCGGCGTGACTGTCACAGACGTGCTGAATGTCGATGCCGCCGCCGAACTCAAGCGCCTTGGCCTTGACGAGCATCTGTCGCAGCAACGCTCGAACGGCGTCCGCGCCATGATCGGCCGTATCCGCAAACTCGCCACCGAAGCCGCCGCATAACGCGGGGCACCCCGCCAATCCGCGTCCAAGTCTACTTCAGCGCCCCAAGCACCGGCACCAGATCACCATAGCCGGTAAAGCGCCGCTCATAGGCAAGCCCCAGCCGCGCCGCACATTCCTCGGCCTTGCGGTCCAGCGCGGGATCATTTGTCTGCGCCTGATAGACCAGTTTTTCATAGTTGCCGAAGTACATGTCGCGCAACTCGGGGTGCCGGTCCAGCCCCATCGGCTTCCACACAAACGAATCGAACTGCCGCACGAGGAAGTCGGTCAGATAAAAGGCCGTGAACTCATCCCGCGCCGCAAAAACCGCATTTCCTTCAAAGAACGAATAGCAATGCGGCCCGGCCACCAACTCGACGCCCAGTTCGGCGCATTTGGCCTGCAACAGCCCGCCCGTCCCGCAATCGGCATAGACCACGAATACGCCGTCATACTCTGCCCGATGCTTGTCGACCGCCGCTTCGACTGCTGCCGGAATCCGCTCGGGTCGCAGATGCAGGTTGGCAGGCAGACACGTCAGGTCCAGATGGTCCCAGCCATTCGCGGCCTTCAGATCAAGGATCTCGCGCGCCAACGCCCCGCAAGCGATCAGCAAGATACGCCCCGTCCGTTCAGGCTCCAGCCCGGCAACGGAAAGCGTGGTGTCGCTCAGGTTCATTTCTTGTCGGTACGCAGGTGAACGATCAGCGTACAGGCCAACAGGATCGGCCCCACCGCAGCGACCCAACCCGGCATCAGACTGCCAGCCAGTTGCATCGCCAGCCAGATCGTTGCTCCAGCGGCAAGAATGACGGTAAAGACAATCATGGCAACGCGCAGAGAAGTCATCCGATCCTCCTGGATCACAGATGGGGGCTTTTGGCCATTTTGCCAGTCCTGCAAGCCCTTAGAAAGCAAAATCCCCGGAACGCGCCTGCGTCCGGGGACCCTGAAAGTCATTTGGTAACCCGGATCAGCCAGCCAGCACGTTGTGCTTGCGCGCCATGAAGTCCTTTGCGGTCTGCACGGCAACGGCGGCGTCACGGCAATAGGCGTCTGCACCGATCGCACGGCCGAACTCTTCGTTCAGCGGCGCACCACCGACGAGAACGATGAAGTCCTCGCGCATGCCCTTCTCCTTCAGCGTGTCGATCACGACCTTCATGTAAGGCATCGTGGTCGTCAGCAGAGCCGACATGCCAAGGATGTCAGCCTCTTCGCGCTGAAGCGCTTCAAGGTATTTCTCGACCGGGTTGTTGATGCCCAGATCGACCACTTCAAAGCCAGCGCCTTCCATCATCATGCCGACAAGGTTCTTGCCGATGT
>JBATMT010000190.1:0-4737 GCA_049289975.1 Paracoccaceae bacterium
GCATCAGGAAGCCGACGCCCGCGATGGCGGCGAGCAGGAATACCAGTGGCCAATGGATGTAGAACACCTTGCGCCAGCCGGTCGGAACCGTCTTGAGGTTGTAGTCGAGATAGCTCATGCGCGCGACTTCGGAGGGGTGAAGCTTGCCGGATCGGCGAGCGGCAGATTGGCCCGTTCAGCCTCGATCCTTGACCGTTGGCTTTCGGGATAGGCGGTCAGGGGCGGGAAGCCTTCGTAGAGTGCTTGCAGCAGAATATCGCGCGCAATTGGCGCGGCTGCGGCGGATCCACCGCCGCCATGCTCGACGATCAGCGAAACCGCAATGCGCGGCGCAGCTGCGGGTGCGAAGCAGACAAAAAGCGCGTGGTCACGGCGTTCCCACGGCAAATCATCATTCGAGATGACACCGCTGGCACGTTCGGCGGCCGAAATGTTGCGAACCTGGCTGGTGCCGGTCTTGCCGCACATCGCGAGCGTATCGTCAGCGATGCGGCTGGCGCGGGCGGTGCCGTGCGATCCGTTCATCACGGCGAACATGCCACCCCGAACGGCGCGCAGGTAGTTTTCGTTGATGGCAAGTGGCGCGGCTTCCGCAAGAGGTTCGTCGCGATCATCAAGAGAGCGGACGATCCTCGGCTCTATGCTGCGGCCGGTTGCGACGCGGCCCGCCATGACGGCAAGTTGCAGAGGCGAGGCGAGTACATAGCCTTGGCCGATGCCGCTGTTGAGCGTGTCGCCGATCAACCAGTCCTTGCCATAGCGTTCCTTCTTCCAGTCCTTCGTGGGGGCGAGCCCTTCAGTCACGGCAGACATCGGCAGATCATGTTTGACACCGATTCCGAGCTTGCGAGCCATTTCGGCGATCTTGTCGATGCCGACGCGCTGGGCAACTTCGTAATAATAGACGTCGCAAGACTGTTCCAGACTGCCGGTCAGCGAAACGTGACCGTGGCCTGAATGCTTCCAGCAGTGGAATTTGCGGTCGCCGAGTTCGGTATAGCCTCGGCAATAGATGGTTTCGTCGACCGAGATGACGCCTGCTTCGAGCGCGGCCAATGCGGTGACGATCTTGAAGGTCGAGCCGGGCGGGTAGGCGCCCTGAACCGTCTTGTCAGCAAGAGGACGGTGGTCGTCTTCCATCAAGGTTTTGTAGTTGTCGCTGGATATGCCGCGCACAAAGAGATTGGGATCGAAGCTGGGTGCCGAAGCTATGGCGAGGATGTCACCCTTTTCCAGATCCAGCACGACTGCGGCGGCGCTGTTGTCGCCCAGTCGCGCCATCGCGTAGTTCTGGAGCCTTGCGTCGAGCGTTGTACGGATGTTTGCGCCGGGGTCACCTTCACGGCGGTCGATCTCGCGCATTTCGCGGCCGGTGGCGTTGACTTCAATGCGCCGCGTGCCAGCCTTGCCGCGCAGGATTTCCTCGAATTTGGCTTCGACGCCCAGTTTGCCGATCTGGAATTTTGGAATCTGCAGGAGCGGATCGGGGTCAGTGAGTTTCGAGAGATCGTAGTCGCTGACCGGGCCGACATAGCCCAGCACGTGGGCGAAGTCGCCACGGCGGGGATAGACCCGCGAAAGGCCGACTTCTGTCGTGATCCCTGGCAGAGAGGGTGCATTGACGGCAACGCGCGAAAACTCTTCCCAACTCAGGCGGTCAGCTACGGTGATCGGCAACGTCGGGCTGCGTTTGTCCATCTCGGCCATGAGCGCCGCAATATCTTCGTCGGACAGCAGAATCAGTTCGGACAGGCTTTTCAGGACGGCAGGCGGATCGCCTGCATCTTCGCGGGTGATGGTGACGCGGTAGTTCTGTTCGTTGCCGGCAATCAGGATTCCGTTGCGATCAAAGATCAGGCCACGCGCGGGCGGCACAAGGCGAATCTTGATGCTGTTTTCCTCGGCCAGAAGTTTGAACTCACCAGCCTGTTCGACCTGAAGATAGCGCATCCGATATGCCAGAGTGCCCACGAACGCAGCCTGAAGCGAGCCCAGCAGGACTGCCCGCCGGTTGATGCGCCGCGAAAACTCCAGATTGATGCGATCGATCCGCTTCATATCCGCTGCCCGAATTCGTCGACTTCCCCGGTTGCCGCGCGGCGGAGATCGAACGCGATCTGCATGGCGTAGGCAAGCAGCGGGTAGAGCAGGATGGTCAGCGCCATTTGCAAGAGCGTGGGGCCAAGGCTGACCTGCGGGATCATTAAAAGCGCGAGGACCAGTCGGTTGGCGATTGTCATTGCGGCAATGACACCCCCCGCCATCAGCCATTCGGCAAGGAAGGGAAGGTCGCGTGTCGCAAGTTCGCGTGAGCGTAGGAATTCGGTGCCGACGAGCACGATCAGTGCCCACAGTCCCGGAGGGCGCATCGACAGCAGGTCATCAAGGAAGAAAACGCAAGCGACCATCAGGGCAGGAATGAAGTCTGGACGACGCAGTACCCAGACGATGGCAAGGCACAGAAGCGTGTCCTGTCCGGGCCATTCGTAGGGATAGAGCCAGTCCGGCATCTTCTCCAGGACCGCCGTGGGCAACGGCCAAGGTGAATTGCCGCTTGAAAGCGGCAGGAGGCGAAAGAACAGGATCAGGGCGGCAAAGGCCACAAACAGTGAGCGGTAGCCGAAGCGAGTTGCAGAGCGCGGGTCAACCATTGCCAGCCCCTTCGAGAACCACGCCGTCGGGAACCACGGGGCCGATTAGGGGTGCCGAGGGAGCAATGGCGGGAGGAATGATCGCGCCGGCTTCGTTGATCCGTTCGCTGGGGTGGCTGCGCAGGACGCGCAGGAAATCGAGCCGGTCATAGTCGGCGGCAAGTCTGGCGCGGAAGCGGTTGTCCCTGTCCTTGGCGACCTGTCCAACCAAGATCCCGGCGGGGAACACGCCGCCGTCGCCTGACGATATGATGTTGTCCCCGGCGTGGACGAGATCGGGCGACTCGAGAAACTCAAGAGGCGGTGCCGCACTGTTGTCGCCGACAAGCATGGCGCGTTGGCCAGAGGGCTGTACCACAACGGGGATACGACTGGTGGCGTCGGTCAGCAGCAGAACGCGAGAAGTAGTCTGGCCCACGCCTGAAATGCGGCCGACGAGGCCAAGGCCGTCCATCGTGGCCCAACCATCGACGATGCCATCGCGAGCACCAACGTTCAGAAGGACCGACTGCCGGAAAGGAGAGCCTGAATCGGCCAGCACCACGCCCGAGACGTATGTGAGCTTGGGATCAAGCCGGAGGTTATTCTGTGCCAGAAGTTTGGCATTTTGCTGTTCAAGCTGAACTGCGGCTTCCTTCCACGCCTTCATCTTCTGAAGTTCGCGCCGAAGCTCCTGATTTTGTTCATAGATCCGGGCATAAGACTGGAAGCTGTCGATCATGCCCGCCACCTTGGTGACGGGGGCCATCGCCCAGTCCATATTCGGGACAATCCGGTCGATCAAAGCCGTGCGGAGCCGCTCGACGCGCGGGCTGTCGATGCGCCAGATCAGGAAGACCGCCGCAAGAAACAGGATCATGGTCGCGACGAGTACCCGGCGCACCGGGCCGCGATAGTCAATGTCGGCGTTACGGTCTCGTGCCACCTGGGCCTCACGTCGGGAAGGCCGGGGTCAGACCCCCGGACCGATCTCAGCTGTCGTAGTCGATGACGTGCCGGAGTTGCTTTTCATATTCAAGCGCCTTGCCGGTGCCCAAGGCAACACAGTTCAGTGACTGGTCGGCAATTGAGATGGATAGGCCGGTCTGTTCGCGGAGCGCCAGATCAAGCTCGCCCAGAAGCGCGCCACCGCCGGTAAGCATGACGCCGCGGTCGACGATGTCAGCGGCAAGATCGGGGGGCGTGGTTTCAAGGGCGGTCATCACCGCTTCGCAGATGGCCTGAACGGGTTCGGCCAATGCTTCGGCGACTTGGGCCTGATTGATCTCGATCTCTTTCGGGATTCCGTTCAACAAATCGCGACCCCGGACGTGCATCGATGCTCCGCGGCCGTCGTCGGGCATGCGAGCCGTGCCGATTGACGTCTTGATACGCTCGGCGGTGCTTTCGCCTACGAGAAGGTTCTGCTGGCGGCGCAGGTAGTTGATGATGGCTTCGTCCATCCGATCACCGCCGACGCGAACGGAGCGGGCGTAAACGATGTCGCCCAGCGAAAGGACTGCAACCTCGGTCGTGCCGCCGCCGATGTCGACGACCATATTGCCGGTCGGGTCAGTGATAGGCATGCCAGCACCGATAGCCGCAGCAATGGGTTCGGCGATCAGTCCCGCGCGCCGCGCGCCGGCGGACAGGACCGACTGGCGGATGGCGCGCTTTTCAACGGGAGTGGCACCGTGCGGTACGCAGACGATAATCTTGGGCTTTTGCGAGAAAGGCGTGCGTTTGTGGACCTTGCGAATGAAATGCTTGATCATTTCTTCGGCAGCTTCGAAGTCAGCGATCACACCCTCACGCATCGGACGGATCGCTTCGATGGAGCCGGGCGTACGGCCGAGCATCAGCTTTGCGTCTTCGCCGACGGCCAGAACTTGCTTCTTGCCGTCCTTGACGTGGTAGGCCACGACCGACGGTTCGTTCAGGATAATGCCCTTGCCTTTCACGTAGACGAGAGTGTTTGCCGTACCGAGGTCGATCGCCATGTCCGACGAAAACAGCCCGCCCAGAAATCCTGCCATAATTTTCTTCCGCTATCCCAATAGTCCGACGGCCCGCGACTCGCCTCGGGCGCAGGCATCGGCTCTTATAT
>JBATMT010000191.1:0-2637 GCA_049289975.1 Paracoccaceae bacterium
AGACAAGCCGTTAGACCTCGGGCTGACCATACGCCAGAGGCAGATTGGGTGATATTTGCAAAAGACTGACGACAAGCGGGCCAACATGACGGGCGTTGCGGTGATTATCGTGGCCGCTGGCCGTGGGACGCGCGCGGGTGGTGGGTTGCCCAAACAATGGCGCGACCTTGGTGGCGAGCCAGTGTTGAAACGGACGCTCAGGGCCTTTGTTGGCATAGGGCGCATCGTTCTGGTGCTGCATCCCGACGACATGCTGCGCGGGCTGGAACTGACGGGTGGGAGCGCAACCCTTGTCGCTGGTGGAGCGACACGCGATGAAAGCGTGCGCAATGCTCTTGAGAGTCTTGCGGGGTCTGACATCACGCGGGTGCTGATCCATGACGGCGCGCGGCCCTTTGCCAGCCCGGCGCTGATCGGTCGGGTGCTCGGCGCACTGGAACATAGAGCGGCGGCGGCCCCTGCCCTTGCCGTCACCGATGCACTGTGGCGCGGTGCCGAAGCAAGGGTGACGGGCGTTCAAAGCCGCGAAGGGCTCTATCGGGCGCAGACGCCGCAGGGCTTTCATTTTCCGGCCATCCTTGCGGCGCATCACGCGCATCCCGGAGGTTCTGCCGATGATGTGGAGGTCGCCCGCGCGGCGGGTCTTGACGTGACCATCGTCGAGGGCGAGGAGAACAATATCAAACTGACCTTTGCCGAAGACTTTCGGCGCGGCGCGGAGATACTGGGAGGCGGCATGGATGTTCGGATGGGCAATGGCTACGACGTGCACGCCTTTACCGAGGGCGACCATGTGATGCTGTGCGGTGTCAGTGTGCCGCATTCCAAGGCTCTGCTTGGGCATTCCGATGCCGACGTGGGGATGCATGCGTTGACAGATGCGATTTATGGCGCGCTGGCCGAGGGCGACATCGGCAGACATTTCCCGCCGTCCGACCCGCAGTGGAAAGGTGCTGCGTCCGAGATATTCCTCGCGCATGCCGGAAGGCTGGCCGCAGAGAAGGGTTACCGGATTTCGAATGCCGATGTGACGCTGGTCTGCGAGCGGCCGAAGATCGGGCCGCATGCGCTGGCAATGGCGGCGGAACTGGCACGGATACTCGACCTTGCGGCGGATCGGATCAGCGTCAAGGCGACCACGTCAGAGCGACTGGGCTTTACCGGGCGCGAAGAGGGCATCGCCGCGCTTGCTACAGTGACATTGGTGAAACCATGAGCGCGACACGGCTTCTGTCTATCTGGTTTGGTGCGGGGCTGCTGAAGCCAGCGCCGGGTACATGGGGTTCTGCGGTGGCTGTGCTGCTGGGAGTCTTGATCCACAGGCTGGGGCATTTCCCGCTGCTCGCGTTGGCGACGGTGGCGGTGACGATGCTGGGCTTCTGGGCAGTTGGGCGCGAACTGGCCAATCGGCCCGGCGAAGACCCTTCGGAAATCGTCATCGACGAGGTGGCGGGCCAATGGCTGGCGCTGTGCTTCCCGTCGGCAGGTTTCTGGTTCGCCGGACTTGATGCGACGAACTTTCCCTATCCGGGCTGGGTGGCAGCGTTCCTGTTCTTCCGGCTGTTCGATATCTGGAAGCCGTGGCATGTGGGCCGGGCCGACCGGCGCGGTGATGCAGCAGGCGTGATGACCGACGATCTGTGGGCGGGGCTGTATGCCGGGATCGCCACGATCATCGCAGCCGGGCTTTCACACGGCCTGATGAGGATGATGTGAGCCTTGTCGCCGAGATTCTGAGCCTTGCGCGGGCCGAGGGCGTGATGATTGCCACGGCAGAAAGTTGCACGGGCGGAATGATCTCGGCGGCGCTGACAGATGTGGCGGGTTCGTCCGACGTGTTTGATCGGGGCTTCGTGACCTATTCCAACGATGCCAAACAGGCGATGCTTGGCGTTTCCGCGGAAACGCTTGCCCGTGTCGGCGCGGTCAGCGAGGATGTGGCGCGCGAGATGGCGGAAGGTGCGGTGACGCATTCCATGGCGACGATGGCAGTTTCGGTGACGGGTATTGCCGGGCCGGGCGGGTCGGAGTTCAAACCGGAAGGCCGGGTTTGCTTTGGCGTGGCGCGGGCTGGGCATGAAACGATTGTCGAGACAGTGGAGTTCGGCGCAATCGGGCGGGCCGAGGTGCGCAAGGCGACGGTGAAACATGCCCTGACGCTGGTGCGGGACGCGCTGATGCGTCAGGACTGAATTGGCTCAGGATTGGGCGAGGAAGAACGCAATGACCTCGCGCGTGGCGTCAACGTCGCGGGTTGCGCCGCGTCGGTCAGAGCGGCGACCACCGGGCCAGTGATGGCCGCCGCCCACGACTTTCAAAAGTACCACCTGATCGTGACCATCTGGTGTTTGCCAGCGTGTGCGTTCGGTCTGCATGTCGTCATTGACGGGGTTGATTACATCGGTGACGGCGGTGAGCGGCTTGCCGACGGCATTGCGGAAGGCGGCAAGATCGTCGGCGACCGAGGCAAAATCGGTCTGGACATAGGATTTCGCGCCAGTGCCGCCGTCATAGGGTACGTGGTCGTCGGCGGTACCGTGGATGTGTAGGAGCGGGACAGGGCCTCGAACACGGACGTGGGCGACGTCCATGGTGCCCGCCACAGTTGCGACAGCTCGAATTTGCGCGGGATGGGTG
>JBATMT010000192.1:0-14132 GCA_049289975.1 Paracoccaceae bacterium
GGTTCGAAGTTTTCCAAGGGCAAAACAACAGCCTGAAAGTCAGGGACAAGGCCTGATCTGTCAGATTTTCACCCCATAGCGCGCCAGAAACATTTCGACGGCGCTTTGGGAAACGTGGTCTCGGTCTGCCTGAGTGAACGTCTTGCGGATGCCAAAGAGAACGGGCGGGAAGATGCTGGCCTTGCACAGCTCGGCAAACTGGTCGGCGGCAAGTAGCGTGTCGTCTATTTCCAGTTCGCCGCGTGCGACTGCGCCGTCAAGATATTCGGCCAGACGGTCGCGCACCAGTGCGGGGCCGCTTTCGTAGAATTCGCGACCGAGCTCAGGGAAGCGATCGGATTCAGCCACGCAGATGCGAAAAACTGCCCTGCCGAACTCCGAAAGAAAGAAATCAATGATGCGTCGACCCGCTTCCGGCAAGACACAGTCAGGTGGCAAGCTGAGACCGACGAGTTGCATCGCTTCGTCCGACTGGCGGCGGCATTCCTGCTTGGCGACCTCTACGAACAGGATGCGCTTGTCGGGGAAGTAGCTGTAGAGCGTGGCTTTTGAAACGCCCGCTTCGCGCGCGATGTCGTCGACGCTGGCACCTTCGAAACCGTCGCGCATGAAGACGATACGAGCGCCATCAAGCACCTGATCGTATTTCCGACCTTTGCGAATCGATACTGCTTCAACCGTCATTGCCTGCCTCTTGCCCCCGCCGATGATAGCCGCCGGATCCATGACCGGGCAATGAAAATGGGCGGGCCTATGGGGGAGGCCCGCCCGGTTTGCTGTTGGCAAGGGTGCAGTTCGCCAGACAGCAGGAGTTACTTGGTGGCTTTGACAACGATTTCGGTCGAGGCAGTTGTCGCTTGGGTCGCGTCTGCCATCGGCGGGAAGTCGAGCCGCGGAAGGTCGAATGTCATGTCAAAGGCAAATGCTGGCAGGCCCGCGAGGCCCAGAAGAAGTGCGAGAGTGGTGGTGCGGAGTGTGGTCATATCAGCCCCCTGATCCTTGATCGTTTCGTGATAGAGATGATCTAAACGGTTCAGTTTAGATTCGCAAGTCAAAAATGAACGGTTCAGTTCATTTTATTGCTGGTCTACCCTCTTGCTCCTGCCGACAGGCTTTCGTAGTTTGGAATCATTCCAAACTGGAGCTGTTGAAGATGATCCCCGGTATTGCCGCGCGACGGCGTTTTTCAGACCTGAGCGAGCAGGAAATTCTCGCGCTTGCCATTTCATCGGAAGAGGATGACGCGCGCATCTATCGTACCTATGCCGACAGGCTGAAGATTGATTTCCCGGCGTCTGCAGCAGTGTTCGATGCAATGGCGGCAGAAGAAGATACACACCGGCGTTGGCTGATCGAGCGGCATCAGGCGCGGTTCGGCGATGTTATCCCGTTGATCCGGCGAGAACATGTGGCAGGCTTCTACGCCCGAAAACCCGTGTGGCTGATGGAGAACCTCGGGCTCGACAAGATGCGGGCCGAGGCGGAGGCGATGGAGCACGGTGCGGCCGAGTTTTATCGGCGCGCGGCTGCACAAACGACTGATGCGCCGACACGCAAGCTTCTGGGTGATCTGGCGGCGGCCGAGGCAGGGCATGAGGCCAAGGCAGGTGCTTTGTCCGACAAGCACGTCAGCGGCGAGGCCAAGGAGGAAGAGGACCGCGCGGCGCACCGTCAGTTCATCCTGACCTGGGTTCAGCCGGGTCTGGCGGGGTTGATGGACGGGTCGGTTTCGACACTGGCGCCGATTTTCGCGACGGCGTTTGCCACCCATGATCCTAAGACAACTTTGCTGGTGGGTCTGGCGGCGTCGGTCGGTGCCGGTATCTCGATGGGCTTTACCGAGGCCGCGCACGACGATGGTGTACTGTCCGGCCGTGGCTCGCCGTTCAAGCGTGGAGTTGCGTCGGGTGTGATGACGGCGCTGGGCGGTCTGGGTCATGCGTTGCCCTATCTGATCCCGGACTTCTGGACTGCGACGACCATCGCTTTCGTAGTGGTTTTCGTAGAGCTGTGGGCAATTGCTTGGATCCAGAACCGCTTCATGGAGACGCCGTTCCTCAGGGCTGTCTTTCAGGTTGTGCTTGGTGGTGCGCTGGTGTTTGGGGCTGGCGTTCTGATTGGGGGCGGTTAAGCTTTTTTCCCAAAGGGAGAGAGCAAATGTATTTCCGCGACAAGGTTGCCTACGAGCCGCTGCCGCTGCCTGACAGGGTGGATTTGCCTGACGACAAGGCATTGGCAGCGGCCGAGGCGTATCTGAGCTATTTGAAAAAGCGACATTCGGTGCGTGACTTCGCACCAACTGCCGTACCGGAGGCGGTCATTTCTGCATGTGTGGCTGCAGCGGGGACTGCCCCCTCGGGCGCAAACCATCAGCCGTGGCACTTCGTGGCGATTTCGGACCCGCAAATGAAGGCGCGCATCCGGGCCGAGGCCGAGGAAGAAGAGCGCGCCTTCTATGCAGGTGGCGCGGGTGACGAATGGCTCAAGGCGCTGGAGCCGATCGGGACGGGGGTGTCGAAGCCGCATCTGGACATAGCGCCGTGGTTGATCGTGGTGTTCGCGCAGCGCTACGGTATGACCAAGGACGGCCATCGCTACAAGAACTATTACGTGCCGGAAAGTGTCGGGATTGCCACGGGGTTCCTGATTGCGGCGTTGCATCAGGCGGGACTGTCGGCGTTGACCCACACACCGAACCCGATGAAGTTTCTCAATGTGTTGTGCGATCGGCCAGACAGTGAAAAGCCGGTGATGATCATTGCTGTGGGGCATGCGGCGGAAGGGGCAACCGTGCCTGCGGTTGCAAAGCTGAAGAAACCCCTGTCCGAGATCTTGACGGTACGAAAGGCAGGATGAGCGGTTCCCGAAGTCGGGCTTCAGTGTCGGGCCCGCGCTGGCATCCCGTGGCAGGCCATGCTAGGCGGCGGACATGCTTGCGATCTTTCTCAAGACCCTGCCGTTCTTTGCGCTCATCGGCCTTGGCTGGTGGGCGGGGCGTCTGCGGTTCTTCCCGGAGGTCGCGACAGAGTGGCTGACGCGGTTCGTGTTCTTCTTTGCGCTGTCGGCCATGCTCTTCCGTTTTGCCGCCAACCTGTCACTGGCGGAGATCTTTGATCTGCAATTCGCACTTGCCTACCTGACCGGTTGCACGGTGGTCTATGCGCTGGCGCTCTCGGTGGCATTGGCGCGGGGCGTGACACTGGCGGAAGCAGCGGTCGAGGCGCAATGCGCGATCATCGGCAACACCGGGTTTCTGGGCGTGCCGATGCTTGTGGTGCTGCTGGGCAAGGCGGCTGCGGGGCCGGTGCTGATGGTGCTGTGTATCGATCTGATCGTGTTTTCGAGCCTGATCACATTGATCATCACCGCAACGCGCGAGGGGCATTTATCGCCGAAGATATTCGGGGCGCTGGGCACCGGGCTTTTGATGAACCCGATGATCGTGTCGATGGTGGCCGGACTGATCTGGTCGGCGGCGGACTTGCCATTGCCCGCGCCAGCCGAGGAGTTCCTGACCATGCTCGGCGCCGCAGCGACGCCGTGTGCCCTTTTTGCGATAGGGGCATCTCTGGCGACGAAGACGGCCGAGCGCATGGAAGTGGCGCTGTGGCTTTCTTTCGCCAAGCTGATCTTGCATCCCGCGGCGGTCGCCATTGCCGCGCTCTATCTCTTCAAGGTCGAGCCTTATGCAGCCCATGTGATGATTGCGGCGGCGTCGCTGCCGGTCGCGGGGAATGTCTATATGCTGGCGCGCCATTATGGGGTTGCGCCGCAGCGCGTTTCGGCTTCCATCCTGATTTCGACACTGGCGAGCATCGTGACCGTTTCGGTCGTGGTCGGACTTGTCAGCCAGACCTGACGTACGAGAGGACAGACATGCAGACGATTTCGGAGAACAAGGCATTCGGGGGCATACAGGGGGTCTATTCCCACCCGTCAGAGGTTTGTGGATGCGATATGACCTTTGGGCTTTTTCTGCCCAAGGAAGCACAAAACGAGCCGGTGCCGGTGCTTTGGTATCTGTCTGGCCTGACCTGTACCCACGAAAACGCGATGGTAAAGGCGGGCGCGCAGGCCTGGGCCGCGGATCATGGCATCGCTCTGGTCTTCCCGGACACTTCGCCGCGCGGTGAGGGCGTGGCGAATGACGAAGCCTATGATCTCGGGCAGGGCGCCGGTTTCTATTTGAATGCGACGCGCGACCCGTGGGCGAAGCACTTTCGCATGTGGGACTACATCGCGGATGAGTTGCCCTCGATCCTGACGGCGACGTTTGCAATCGACGAGACGAGGCAAGCGATCACCGGTCACTCGATGGGTGGGCATGGGGCATTGACCTTGGCCATGCGTCTGCCGGGACGGTTCCGGTCGGTCTCGGCCTTTGCGCCAATTGCAAATCCGACAGCGTCCGACTGGGGCCGCAAACAGTTTACGGCCTATCTGGGCAAGGACGAGTCCACGTGGGCGGCGCATGATTCCACACTGCTGATGCGACGATTGGGCTTTGACGGGCCAGTGTTGATTGATCAGGGCTCGAAGGACCAATTCCTCGACCTGCTGAAACCCGAGGCCCTTGCGCAAGCGATGATGGAGCGCCGTCAGCAGGGAATCGTGCGCATGCAGGCAGGCTACGACCATAGTTATTTCTTCGTCTCGACCTTCATGGCCGACCACATTTCGTTCCATGCCGAGGCGCTTTATCAGGACTGATGCTGCCATGAGTCACTATGATCTGATCATTCTCGGCAGTGGCCCGGCGGGTCGTGCCGCCGCCATTCAGGCGGGCAAGTTGAAACGCAAGGTTCTGGTCATCGACCGCAAGGACAATCTGGGCGGCGTGTCGATCCATACTGGCACGATCCCGTCCAAGACTTTGCGTGAGACCGTGCTGAACCTGTCGGGTTGGCGCGAGCGCAGTTTCTATGGCCGTGCCTATCGTGTGAAAGACAATATCGGGGCGCAAGACCTCAAGGCGCGAATGCACATCACGCTCGGCCACGAGGTCGACGTGCTGGAGCATCAGTTCAACCGCAACCATGTCACCACGCAGTTCGGGCAGGCGCGATTTACCGGTCCAAACGAGGTCGAGATCACAGCCGACGCGGGCGAAACCTCGCGGGTAACGGGCGACAGGTTTCTGATAGCTACCGGCACTGTCACGCATCGCCCCAAGGAAGTCCCATTCAACGGAACGACCATCCTCGACAGCGACGAAATACTGGCGATGGCGCAGTTGCCGCGCAGTCTTGTCGTTGTGGGCGCCGGAGTGATCGGCGTGGAATATGCGACTATGTTCTCTGCACTCGACATGCGGGTGACGCTGATCGAGCCGCGCCCGACTTTCCTTGATTTCATCGACCGCTTCACCATCAGCGAATTCACTCATCTGATCCGCGAGAACGGTGTCGATCTACGCCTTGGCGCCCCCATCGAGAAGATAGAGGATGCGGGCAAGCATGTGGAAGTGACGTTGGCAAATGGGCGGCATGTGCGCGCCGAGATGCTGCTTTACACGGCTGGCCGCATGGGCGCGACGGCGGACCTGAACCTGAGTGCGGTCGGTCTGGAAACCGACAAACGAGGGCGGCTGGAAGTTGATCGCAAGACCTACCAGACACATGTGTCGCATATCTATGCTGCGGGCGATGTTATCGGTCATCCGTCGCTGGCTTCGACCTCGCTTCAGCAGGGAAGAGTGGCGGCGTGTCATGCGCTTGAGACGCCGACCTTGCCGGAAAGCCCGTGGTTTCCCTATGGAATCTATTCCGTGCCTGAACTGTCGACCTGCGGCATGTCCGAAGAAGAAGCGCAGGAACGGGCCATCCCTTATGAAGTCGGTATTGCGCGTTTCCGCGAGACCTCACGCGGGCATATCATGGGTGTCGAGAATGGCATGCTGAAGATGCTGGTCAGTCTGAAGACACGGCGGCTTTTGGGCGTGCAGATCATCGGCGAAGGTGCGACGGAGCTTATCCACATCGCGCAGGCTGTGCTGAACCTGAAGGGGACGGTGGATTATTTCGTCGAGAACACATTCAACTATCCGACGTTGGCCGAAGCCTACAAAATCGCCGGGCTAGATGCGTTCAATCGCATGCCTATCCCGGAGGAATTCAAGGTCAAGCGCAAGGCGGCAGAGTAAGTGACAGCGCTGTACGTCGATGCGGATGCCTGCCCGGTGAAGGATGAGTGCCTGCGCGTGGCAGAGCGGCTGGGCGTGAAGGTTTACCTCGTGTGCAACGGCGGCATTCGCCCGCCCGCGCATCCGCTTGTCGAGATGGTCTATGTGACTTCAGGGCCCGACGAGGCCGACAAATGGATCGCCGATCACGCTGGTTCGGGCGACGTTGTGGTCACGGGTGATATACCTCTGGCGGCGAAAGTTGTCGCAAATAGCGCCCGGGTACTGAAGCACAATGGCGAGGCCCTGACTGCCGCAAACATCGGAAATGTGCTGGCAACCCGCGATCTTATGGCTGATCTGAGAGCCGCGGACCCGTTCCGGCAAGGTGGCGGCAAGGCTTTTGGCAAGGCGGACCGCTCACGCTTCCTTGATGCGCTGGACCGGGTGTTGCGGGCGGCGCAAAAGGCATGATGTCGCGGGTGGAACAGACAGCGGAATACCCTTGCGGTTTGTTCAGCCCATCATGATCGAAGCACAGTCGCGCGCGCCCGCCAAGGGTATATTCTTTGCCCTCGGCGGTGCGATCATCCTTTCGGTCAATGACGTGTCGATCAAGTTTCTGTCGGGGAATTATGCGCTGCATCAGGTGATCCTGACGCGGGCGCTGATCGGGCTGGTGCTGGTCCTGTCGGTGATCGGTGTGTCCGGTACAGGCTTTCGGCAGCTGCTGACGCGGCGGCCGAAGGATCATCTGATCCGGGTATCGATCGTGATGGTGTCAAACGTCACCTATTTCCTTGGACTTGCGGCCATGCCACTGGCCGATGCTGTCGCCACCGCCTTCATCGCACCGATATTCGTGACTCTCCTGTCGAGCGTCGTGCTGGGGGAGACGGTCGGACCGAGGCGCTGGGCTGCGGTGGGCACCGGGATGCTTGGGGTGATCGTGATGCTGCGACCGGGCGCGGGGATCATCCACCCGGCGGCGTTGCTGGTGCTGATCTCGGCGTTTTGCTATGCATCGTCGCACATGATGACCCGGCGGATGCGTGATACCGAAAGCGCGATGACGCTGAATTTCTTTGTGCAATGCGGCTTTGTCATTGTCAGCGCGTCGATGGGGCTTTGGGTCGGCGACGGGCATCTGGCGGGGTCATCTGACCCGTCGATTGCGTTCCTGTTCCGCGAATGGGTCTGGCCTCCGGTCAGCGACTGGCCAGCCTTTCTGGCGACAGGCCTTGCCGTGGGTGTGGGTGGTCTGATGATGAGCCAGGCCTATCGTACGACCGAGGCGGCGCTGGTGGCGCCGTTCGAATACGCGGGTATGCCGATGGCGATCGTGTGGGGCGTGGTGATCTTTGCCACCTGGCCCGACAGGACCGCTTGGGTGGGGATTGCGCTTATCTGTGGCGCGGGGCTTTATACGCTCTGGCGGGAAACGGTGCGGAGAAAAGTGGATGACGTTGCGGCCCCAAGCGGTGATATTTGACATCGGCAATGTGCTTATCGAATGGCAGCCGGAACGGTTCTACGACAGTGTGATGCCAAGGGCCGAGCGCGAGGCGCTGTTCGCAGAAGTTGACCTGCACGGTATGAATGACGCAATCGATCGCGGTGCGCTGTTCAAGGAAACGATCTATGGGCTGGCCGACCGGCACCCGCGCTGGGATGACAAGATCCGCCTCTGGTATGACCGGTGGATCGACATTGCATCGCCGACGATTCCGCATTCGATCCACTTGCAGCGGACGCTTCGGGCCAAAGGGGTGCCGGTCTTTGCGCTGACCAACTTCGGCATTCACTCCTTTGCCTACGCGCTGACGCAGTACGACTTTCTGGGCGAGTTCGACCGGCACTATGTGTCGGGCCACATGAATGTAACGAAGCCTGACCCCAAGATATACGAGATGGTCGAAGTGGATTGCGGGATCGCGCCTGGAAGGCTTCTTTTCACCGACGACAGGGCCGACAATATAGCGGTGGCGGATGCACGAGGTTGGCAGACGCACCGGTTCGAGGGGCCGCAGGGCTGGGCGGACCGTTTGGTCGCCGAAGGATTGCTGACAGAAGAGGAGGCGCGGCTATGACGTTCACCATCATCGGGCCAGAGATCGAAGCCAGACTGGATTGGATCGCCCTGACCGAGGCACTGGAGGCGAGTCATTCTTTGCCGCGCGCCGTCGTGGCCGATACTTTCCTCACACGGCGGATGGACGGACTCTTGACGCGATCGGCGTGGATCGACGGCATGGGATTGGCGGTAAAGGCG
Source organism: Paracoccaceae bacterium (assembly GCA_049289975.1). Taxonomy (GTDB): domain Bacteria; phylum Pseudomonadota; class Alphaproteobacteria; order Rhodobacterales; family Rhodobacteraceae; genus TMP-24. The sequence continues at coordinate 8,394 of JBATMT010000192.1, forward strand.
GCGTCGGTCTTTCCGGGAAATCCCAAAAAGGGACTGGCGTCGGTCAATGGCGCAGTGAACCTGTTCTCGGACGCGGATGGTACGCTTGAGGCGCTTGTCGACTTCACTGTCGTGACAAAGTGGAAGACCGCAGGTGACAGTCTGCTTGCCGCGAGCAAGCTTGCCCGCAAGAGTTCGGAGCGTTTCCTGATCGTTGGTGCGGGTGCTGTTGCTGAATCCATGATCGAGGCTTATTCGACGATTTTCCCGAAAGCCCGCTTCCACATATGGGCGCGGAACGCCGAAAGCGCGGGCGCCTTCGCTGACAAGACTGGCGCCACGCCAGAGACCGATCTCGAAGCCGCAGTGCTAAAGGCCGACGTAATCGCCACGGCGACCATGTCGAACGAACCGCTGATAAAGGGGGCTTGGTTGCAACCCGGCACTCACCTCGATCTGATCGGCGCCTACAAGGCCGACATGCGCGAGGCCGACAGTGATTGCTATCGGCGCGCACGGGTTTTCGTCGATGCTCGCGCCACTACGCTGCATCATATCGGCGATATGATGGTTCCCTTGAAAGAAGGCGCAATAACCGAAGCCGATGTAACGGAGTTCTACGATCTGCCTTCGGGTAAGTTCAGCCGTTCATCAGACGACGAAATCACACTGTGCAAGAACGGCGGAGGCGCGCATCTGGATCTGATGACAGCGCGCTACATCCTGTCGGTTGCACAGTCGATCTGAACAGTCGGATACGAATGAGCATTAGCGAGGGCAGAGCCCCCGGCCTACTCCGCAGGAACGCCGATCAACTGCCGCTCTCGCACCGGCAGTTGGACGATCGCCGAGAAAAGCCCGACACCCACGCCAATCCACCAGACCGCAGTGTAGCTGCCATAGGCATCATAAAGTCGCCCGCCAAGCCACACGCCAACGAAGGCACCGATCTGGTGGGACAGGAAGATGAAGCCATAGAGCGTACCCATGTAGCGCAGTCCATAGATATGCGCGACAAGGCCAGAAGTCAGCGGCACAGTGGCAAGCCAAAGCGCCCCCATCGAGAGTGAAAAGAGCACCACCGACAGCGGTGTAATCGGCATCATGATGAACGCTGCTGAAACCACCGTCCTTGCCAAATAGATTCCCGCCAGGAGGTACTTCTTGGTGTATCGCTTTCCGAGCCAACCTGCGGTGATCGTGCCAACGATGTTTGCCAAACCTATGAGCGAGATTGCCACGGCGCCAAGGCGTGCCGTCGAGGTAATGCCCATCGACGCCAGCGCGCCATTGGGATTGATCGCGCCGCACATCTCGGTCACCAGTGCCGGGAAGTGCGCGGTGATGAAGGCCAACTGATAGCCGCAGGAGAAGAAGCCAAGGAAGATCAGCGAATAAGACGGATCGCGGAAGGCACGCATAAGCACCTCACCCATCGATTCCTCCAGTTCGGCCTTGGTCGCCCGTGAGGGTGCGCGCAGCATCGGCAAAGCGAAAAGCGCCATCAGGATGACGACAGCAAAGATCATGAAAACAGTTTGCCAGTGGTAGTAGGAGAGAAGCGCTTCGGCCACCGGGGCGCCAAACACCTGTCCGGCAGAGCCTGCCGCGGTGACGACGCCCAATGCCAGCGAACGGTTCTCGGGGCTGGCGGCTCTGCCGACCACGGCGAGGATCACGCCAAAGCCGGTGCCTGCTATGCCGAAACCAACGAGTATCTCCAGAAACTGGTGCTGGCCGGGCGTGACTGCATAGGCCGACAGCACAAGGCCCGCCGCATAAGACAGCGCCCCAAGAATGATCGCACGACGGTCGCCAAACTTTTCAGCTATCGCTCCGAAAATTGGTTGCCCGATCCCCCATGCAAGGTTCTGAATGGCAATCGCCATCGAGAAATCAGATCGCGGCCAGCCGAATTCCTCGGCAATCGGAATCTGGAACACGCCAAAGCTTGCCCGGATGGCAAAGCCAAGCATGATGATGATGCAACCGCCGATCAGGACCGGGGTGAAAAGGGGAGCGCGCGTCGGCATGGAATTCTCCTGTAACGGGCGAGATTTGCGCCTTCGGCGCGGCGGCGTCAAATCGAGAATTGTGTTCCTGACAATTCAGGATGGTGATGAGCGCGCTTTGGGGTGACAGGCTTCGAGTGGCAGGTTATCTCGAGTCTTATGGATGGCGCGAGTGGCGAAACCCTGATCGAAATCTACGACGGCCTTGCCGGGCAGGGCCGGCTGCGGGCTGATGCTGCACAGCGGGCCGTTTTGCCCGAACTGGAGCGGGTGCGGCGGGCGATCGAGGCCGATGCCGGCCGCAAAAAGGGTTTTCTGGGTGGCCTGTTCGGGAAACCACCCGAAACTGTCCGAGGTCTTTACCTTTGGGGAGGCGTCGGGCGCGGCAAGTCCATGCTGATGGACCTGTTCCACGAAACGGTTGCGGTGCGGCAGAAGCGGCGCGTTCATTTCCACGCATTCATGCAAGAAGTACAAGCTGCGCTCCATGCGGCGCGCAAGACCGGGGTCGATGATGAGATCCGGCCTGTGGCGGACAATATCGCCAGTCAGGTGCGACTCTTGTCGTTCGACGAAATGCAAATCACAGACATTGCAGATGCTATGATCGTCGGGCGTCTGTTCCAATTGCTGTTCGATAAAGGCGTGGCAGTGGTTACGACATCAAACCGTGTGCCGGATGATCTCTACAAGGACGGTCTGAACCGCGCCCTGTTCCTGCCCTTCATCGTGCTTCTGAAGGAGCGGATGCAGGTGGTCGAATTGGAGAGCGCTACCGACTATCGCCAGCATCGGCTGCAAGGCACCCAAGTCTATTTCACCCCGGCGGGGCGCGAGGCGAAGGAGGCTATTGGTACGATCTGGAAGGAACTGACCGGCGGCGGTGGCGAAGGGCCGCTGAAGCTGACCGTCAACGGCAGGGTGGTGGACCTGCCCGACCATCGGTCAGGCGTTGCGCGCGCCAGTTTCTGGGACCTCTGCGGCAGGCCGTTGGGTCCGGCCGACTATCTGGCGATTGCCGGCGCGGTGCGTGTGCTGATCCTTGAGGAAATCCCACATCTTTCAGCGTCGAACTACAACGAGGCCAAGCGGTTCGTGACGCTGATAGATGCACTTTACGAGGCGAAGGTCCGGTTGATCTGTTCGGCCGCTGACGAGCCGGAACGGCTTTACATGGAGGGTGCCGGGTCGTTCGAGTTTGAACGCACGGCGAGCCGGTTGCGTGAGATGCAGGATGCAAACTGGGGCAAGGCCGAGGGTACGGCATGATCGTTCGCGAGCCGCCGAGCCTCTTTCAGTTGCTGTTCGTGATGCGCGGCTCAATCGTGCCGAAGATCGCAGCGCGGGTTCTGGCGTTTGCGCTGATAGCGGGTGTGGTGGCATGGGTTGATGCAGCGATTGTACCGCTGCCGCATGTCTCGATTGCGGCGATGGGGATATTCGGCATTGCGTTGTCGCTGTTCCTGGGGTTTCGCAACAACGCGGCATATGACCGCTGGTGGGAAGCCCGGCGGCTTTGGGGGCAGTTGATTGCTGACGGACGATCTCTGGGTCGGGAAACGCTGGTTTTCTTGGGCGAGGGCGCGGCACGCATGGCGAAGCTAAAGGGGTTTGCGGCCTTTGCCGAATTGCACAACGGCGCGCTAAGGGGGCGGGACCGGCGGGCAGAAGCGACGAAGTGGGACGCAGCCGCAGCGGCCTATCTGAAGGCGCGCAATGCGCCTGATGCGGCCTTGCGAAGGGTTGCAGAGGTTGTCCGGGGCGAAGCGGTTGCCGGGCGACTGTCAGACATGGGGCAAAAGGCACTGAGTGAGCGGCTCGCGTCGGTTGCGCTGGCGCAGGCGGGGTGCGAAAGGCTGGCTTCGACGCCGTTGCCGTTCGTCTATTCGCTGCTGGTGCTCAGGACGAGCTATCTTTACTGCCTGCTACTGCCCTTTGCGCTGATCGACACCGCAGGATGGTTTGCCCCGGCGGTGGAGGCAATTGTGGCCTATGTGTTCTTCGGGCTGGCGGCGGTGACCGATGAGTTGGAGCATCCGTTTCGCGATGCGGTCAACGGTCTGCCGCTGGATGCCATGTGCCGCATTATCGAAGTATCTGTGGCGGAAGCGCTTGGAGAAGCGCCTCCGCCATATCTTGAGCCGATCGACAACGTGCTGAGCTGAGCGTCAGGCCAGCATGTCGCGGACGAGCGGTGCGACCTTGGTGCCGTAAAGTTCGACCGAGGACATCAGATGGTCGTGGGCGAGCGTGCCCGACGAGTATTTCATCTCGAACCGCTGTACGCCCAGCGTGTTGACGGTGTTGGCGATCTTGCGGGCGACCGTTTCCGGCGAGCCGACATAGAGTGAGCCATTTTCGGCCTCGCGTTCAAAGGACGAACGGTCGGTCGGCGGCCAGCCGCGTTCGCGCCCGATACGGTCATGAAGAGCCTTGTAGCCGGGCCAGAGTTGCTCTCGCGCTTCGGCGTCCGTTGCTGCAACGTGGCCGGGTGAGTGGACGCCAAGCGGTTGCGGCGTGCCGCCCGTTTGGCTGTAAGCGCGGTGGTAGAGGTCAACGAACGGTTTGAAGCGTGCGGGAGGGCCGCCGATGATGGCCATCATCATCGGCAGATCGTAGCTTACCGCGCGCACGACCGACTCCGGACTGCCGCCGACGCCAATCCAGGTTTTCAGACCATGTGGACCAAGTGGCGGGAAAACCCGTTGTGATTTCAGCGCCGGACGCGACTTGCCTTGCCACGTTACCTTCTCGTTGCGCAGAAGAGTCGCGAAAAGGTCAAGCTTGTCTTCAAACAGCATCTCGTAGTCGCGCAGATCGAAGCCGAAGAGCGGGAAACTCTCGGTGAAGGAGCCGCGTCCGAGAATGATTTCGGCCCGACCGTTGGAAAGCGCGTTCAGGGTAGTGAAGCGTTGAAAGAGTCTGATCGGGTCGTCCGACGACAGAACCGTGACGGCCGTACCCATCTTGATGCGGCTGGTCTTTGCCGCAATGGCGCCAAGGATCGGTTCCGGCGAGGAAATGGCGAAATCGTCGCGGTGATGTTCGCCAAGGCCGATGTAGTCCACGCCCACCTGATCGGCGAGTACGGCTTGATCGACAACGTTGCGAATGACCTGATCGTGCGGCAGGCGCTGGCCCGCCTTGTCAACGGTCACATCGCCGAACGTGTCGAGGGCAAGTTCGAGAGTTTGGCTCATGATCTGTTCCTTTGGGTTGCCCCACAGGTAGAGGGTTCACAGCCATTTCGGAAGGGGGCTGGAATGCACAGTGACTGTGGAGTGACCGAGGAACGAGGCCCGGACATGCGACCGGTCATTGCCTCCGGCAGGGGTATTTAGCGTCGGAAAATGCCTAGCCGTTTTCTCGCAGGATCGAGCCGGCAAGGTAGAGCGAGCCGCAGATCAGGATTCGGGCGCCGGGGTCGCGGGAGGCGATGGCCTTGACCGCAGCCAAAACGCTGTTGGCGGTATCGGCCTTAATTCCGGCAGCGAGCGCCGCTTTTTGCGTATCTTCTGCCGAGAGCGTGTTCGCCTCTCCCGGAATGGAGACAGCAGTCAGGCTGGCGGCTTCGGCAGCGATGGGCCGCATGTAGCCGCCGATGTCCTTGGTGTTCAGCATACCGACGATCAGATGGGTGGGCTTGCGTGGCATACGCGCCAAAGTTGCGGCCACGGCCACTCCACCAGCCGGGTTGTGCCCGCCATCGAGCCAGAGTTCGCATTTTCCAGCAGCATCTATCAATGGG
>JBATMT010000193.1:0-17252 GCA_049289975.1 Paracoccaceae bacterium
GCCGGAAACAAGGGGTGGGGTTGGAATCAGGTTCTCGCTGCCTATCGGTCCATTGAAGACAATGAAGCAGGCGCGGATAGCTTTCGTGGCAAGGGAGGCCCGCTTTTCATTTCGGCGAACAAATCGGACCTGCATCCACTTTGCGATGCCTTCATCCGATCAACCGCAGAAACGGGCTTGGCACGGAATGAGGATTTCAATGGTGCCGAGCAAGAGGGTGTGGGCAACTACCAGATGACAATCAGAAACGCACGACGCAATTCGACGGCGCGCGCCTTCCTGCGTCCGGCGATGAAGAGGCCAAATGTCACTGTTTTGACCAACGCCCATGCGATGCGCGTCCTGTTTGAGGGTCAGCGGGCCGTTGGCGTCGAATATCAGCATCAAGGCCAGATCAAGACTGCCAAGGCAGCACGAGAGATCATTCTGTCTGGCGGGGCGATCAACTCGCCACAGTTGCTCATGTTGTCCGGCATAGGCGATGCGACCCATCTAAAGGCGAATGGAATCGATATTGTTCAGCATAGTCCAAACGTTGGACAGAACCTGAATGATCATCAGGGCATCAACTACACCTGGCGGATGAAAGTCCCGACTTACAACGACATCCTGCGCCCGTGGTGGGGTAAGGCATTGGTTGGCCTGCAGTATTTCCTGCAAGGAAAAGGCCCGCTTGCCAAGTCGATCAACCATGGGGGCGGCTTCTTCCGCACGGACCCGAGTCTTCCGCGTCCGAACATGCAGCTCTACTTTCAGGCGTTCTCTACGCTGGTACCGCGTGAAGGTGAGCGCCCGTTGCTGACGCCTGATCCGTTCTCTGGACTGTCGATGGGCCTATCGAACTGCCGCCCGACGAGCCGAGGCGAGATCACCTTGAAATCGGCTGATCCGTTCGCCCACCCGCGGATCGTGGCGAATGCGTTTTCAACGGATCACGATGTTCAGGAAATGCTTCTGGCCGTCAAATTCCTCCGCCGGATTGCGGACCAGGAGCCGATCAGGTCAGTGATCGCGGAAGAACTGCGCCCTGGACCAGCCGTTCAAGCAGATGAAGATCTGATCGCAGATTTCCGTGCGAGGTCCGGGACAGTTTATCACCCATCGTGCACGGCCCGGATGGGGCCGAACCCTGCCGACTCGGTCGTCGATTCCGAATTACGCGTTCATGGCGTATCCGGACTGCGGGTTTGTGACGCTTCGGTCTTCCCTACGTTGATCGGTGGCAATACGAATGCGCCCAGCATTCTTGTCGGATGGATGGGCGCGGACAGAATTCTGCGCTCTGCCTGAATAGCCGCAACGGAAGGGAACGATATGGCATACTTGCTGGGCGTCGACACAGGCGGCACGTATACTGACGCGGTTGTTCTTGACGAGGGAGAGGACAAGGTCATCGCTTCTGCGAAGTCGTTGACGACCCGTCCAGACCTTGCACTCGGGGTAGGCCGTGCAATTGACGCCGCTATAGGAAAGGCCGGAATCAGGGCGCAACAAGTTGCGATGGTTTCACTTTCGACGACGCTTGCGACCAACGCTCTGGTTGAAGGTCAGGGCGGACGCGTAGCACTTATTTTCATAGGGTTTGAAGAGGCGGAACTCTCACGTGCCGGGCTGACCGAGGCGATGAAGGGTGATCCGGTCCTGATCATTGGTGGCGGCCACAATCATGCAGGTGGCGAGATTGCCGCGCTTGATCTGACGCAGCTTGAGACCGAGGTCACCCGGCTTGCATCCGAAGTCACTGGCTTCGCCGTTGCTGCGTCATTCGCCACCCGCAATCCTGCGCACGAAAACGCCGCACGCGATCTCATTCGACGTGTGTCCCACCTTCCGGTTACCTGTTCGCATGAGCTGTCTGCTGGTCTGAATGGTCCCCGGCGCGCTCTTACAGCTGTGTTGAACGCCCGCCTCATTGGCATGATCGACCGACTGATCGCGGCCTGTGAAGCGCATATGACCGCCATAGGAATCGAGGCACCGCTGATGGTCGTTCGAGGGGATGGCGCGCTTGTTTCGGCCTCACTCGCACGCGAGCGACCGATCGAGACGATCCTCTCCGGTCCAGCGGCGTCGATTGCCGGAGCCAGTTGGTTGACCGGGGAAAATGATGCGTTGGTCTCTGATATTGGAGGGACGACCACGGATGTGTGTTTGCTGAAGGATGGCAAGCCCGCGATTGATCCGATGGGCGCACGGGTTGGGGCGTTCCGCACAATGGTCGAGGCAGTTGCCATGCGAACGACCGGCCTTGGTGGCGATAGCGAAGTTCATCTGCTCGACGGACTGGAGACAGGCTTGCGACTTGGCCCGCGCCGCCTGATGCCGGTTTCCTTGGCCGGCCGTGACTTTCCTGAACTTGTCCATGCGGCGCTTGATCAGTGGCTTTCACTCGAAGCGCCGGGTGAACATGACGGGCGATTTGCTATCCCCATGTGGAAGGATGCGCCGCCTCCAGGCCTCCAAGGCCGTGAAGTCGTCGTTGCCGAGCGGCTGATGGCGGGACCGATGAAGATATCTGATGCCGCACGAACACGGCTTGAATATCCGGCGCTTACCAAGCTGGTCGCCCGCGGCGCAGTAATGATTTCCGGTGTCACACCTTCGGACGCCAGCCATGTGCTTGGCCGTCTTGATGCATGGGATGGCGAAGCTGCGCGCAAGGCGATGGTACTTATGGCGCGGCGCCGCAATGGCCGGGGTGACCGGATTGCGCAGGGAGCCGAACCTCTGGCAGCCCGCATCATTGCTCAGTTGGAACGTCAGACCATAGATTGCCTGCTTGAAGCGGCATTTGGCGAGGATGAACGCGACTGGGGACAAGAAACGCCAGAAAAACTGGCGCGCCATCCTCTGACCGCAGCCGGTCTTGACCGACATTCCGGCGTCATCAGAACCACACTTTCGCTCGGTGTGCCGGTTATTGGACTGGGGGCGTCGGCTCCCAGCTACTATGCGGCACTTGGGGAACGGTTAGGCACGCGGATGATCCTGCCCGAACATGCCGGTGTGGCAAACGCCATCGGCGCTGTCGTTGGACAAGTCTCGATGACTGTATCAGGTGTCGTCACGGCACCTGGACCCGGAGCGTTTGCCGCCCATCTCGAGGATGGGCCTAAGCGGTTCAATGACCGCGACAAGGCGCTTGCTGCACTTGAAGGGAATTTAAGAACAGAAGCGGAGGCACGGGCGCGAGCCGCAGGTGTTGAGGAGCTTCGGCTGACCGTTGACCGCGATATCTCGGAGATCGAAGTCGAAGGCCAGCCAATGTTCATCGAGGCAACAATCAGGGTCACGGCGCAGGGGCGCCCACGCATAGCGATCGGTTAATGGCGGTCAGGCTGGAACGATCGTCACCGTTCTGGCCAGGTCGGACAATATCTCCGGCCCATCATCCCGAAGGTAGACGATGTCTTCCAGCCTGACACCGAACTGACCCTCGAGATAGATACCAGGCTCGATGGAAAACACGTTCCCCTTCCGCAGCGGTGCTTCGGAGGTCGCAGTGATGTAGGGCGCTTCGTGGATGTCTATGCCCAGCCCATGGCCAGTGCGGTGGAGAAACTTTGGACCGTATCCCGCTGCTGCAATCACGCCCCTTGCCGCCGCATCTACCTCCTTGGCTGGAACACCCGGTTTTGCTGCGGCCAAAGCGGCCTGAACGGCGCTTTCGACGACCTTCGTGACTCTGAGGAACTCGTCCGACGGCTTTCCGAACCACCCCATCCGCGTCATGTCACTAGGATAGCCTTTGTACCGGGCACCTACATCAACCAGCACAGACATATCACGCTGAAGCCGCGCTTCACCTGTATGGTGGTGCGGATAGGCGCCATTGGGGCCGAAGCCTACAATAACAAACTCTGCTACAGCACCTTCGGCAATATAGGCATCCCTGATGATCTGGCCCAAGTCTGCTTCCCGCATTCCCTCCTTGAGCGAACGAAATGCAAGCTGGCTTACCCGATCATTCAGTTGGGCACTTTCCTTGAGAAGCTTGAACTCATTTTCGTCTTTTTCGGCTCTCAGCCAACTAACTGTGTTTTCCGTGAAACAGCGTTGGGTGCCCGGAAGAAGATCAAGGGCGCGCAAAGCAAAATCGGCGCGCATCGCTTCGTCGATTGCCACGGTTTTTGCCTGACCACAGGCCGCAAGCAACTCCTTCAGTGCAGTGTCAGGACCGTCCTCGTCTTTCCAGCGATGAAACGGCAGATTGGTATGCTGGCGAACGCTATCAGCATTGAGCCCAGGCATCAGAAACCCGGCATAGGTCTGACTTACGCACAACAGGACAGGACGCTCATCCCCATGTGGGTCTACCCCTGCAAGCCAGCGCATGTGGCTCGTCGGGCCGATGATTACAACATCCGTCCCGGTTTCGACCATGCGTTCGCGAAGCCGGGCGATCCGACCTTCGCTGACTGTGCGGCTCATCCTGTCCTCCGTACGATGCGCTTATGCGCGCCAATCGAGCACAACCTTGCCGGAGAGGCCAGACTTCATCGCTGAGAAACCGTCGCGGAATTCATCGACCTTGAAGCGGTGCGTGATCACCTTGCGGACGTCCAGACCATTCTGAAGCATCGCAATCATCTTGTACCAGGTCTCGAAGATCTCGCGGCCGTAGACCCCCTTGATGGTGATTGCCTTGAAGACAATCCGGCTCCAGTCGACCGGAGATTTGCCCGGAGGAATGCCCAGCATTGCAATTCTTCCGCCCATGACCATCGCCTCGACCATTTGGTCGAGCGCTTGTTGGCTGCCTGACATTTCCATTCCGACGTCGAAGCCCTGAGCCATCTTCAGCCGGTGCTGAACCTCTTTCAGGTCCTCCTTGGCGACGTTGACCGGGGTCACATCGGTAACCTCGGCAGCAAGGTCAAGCCGCGCTTGGTTGACGTCGGTGATCACGACATTGCGGGCCCCGACATGGCGAGCGATCGCCCCAGCCATGATTCCGATAGGGCCAGCGCCTGTGATAAGTACATCCTCGCCGATCAGGTCAAACGACAATGCCGTGTGAACGGCGTTGCCAAGCGGATCGAGAATGGCGCCTATTTCATCGTCGATTTCATCCGGCAGCGGCACCACGTTGAACGCAGGAAGCCGCAGATATTCGGCAAAAGCCCCTGGTTCATTGACGCCGATGCCTCGTGTTTCAGGGTCAAGATGGAACTTGCCAGACCGTGACTGGCGGCTTTGATGGCCGATGAGATGTCCTTCCCCTGAACAACGCTGGCCCACCTTCAAGTCAGTCACATTGCGTCCTAATTCGACGATCTCACCCGCAAATTCGTGGCCAGTCACGAGAGGCACCGGGACGGTACGCTTGGCCCATTCATCCCAGTTCCAGATGTGAATATCTGTCCCGCAGATGCCGGTCTTGTTGATCCGGATCAGCACATCGTCCGGACCGATTTCTGGCACTGGCCTGCGCTCCATCCAGAGGCCCGGCTCCGGTTTGGCCTTCACCAGTGCCTTCATCTCGTTCGACATCAGATCGCTCCCACTGATTTGCCTGCCGCGCGGAATGCCTCCAGCGCAAAATCCAGATCATCGCGCGTAAGTCGCGCATTCATCTGCGTTCGGATACGTGCCTGCCTTTTCGGCACGACCGGGAAAAAGAACCCGGCAACGTACACGCCGCGCTCGAAAAGCGCCGACGCCATTTTCTGCGACAGGGCGGCATCGCCAAGCATCACCGGAATGATCGGATGTTCGCCAGGAAGAAGCGAGAAACCCGCATCTTCAAGACCTGCGCGCCAATAGCGAGCGTTATCGAACAGGCGCCCGCGAAGATCATCAGCCGCCTCAACCAGATCGAGAGCGGCAATTCCGGCAGCGACCACGGCTGGCGGCAGGGCGTTAGAGAACAGATAGGGCCGCGCTCTTTGACGAAGCAGATCAATTACCGGCTGCGGACCGGCGATATAGCCGCCAAGTGCCCCGCCCAGCGCCTTGCCCAGCGTCCCGGTCATGATGTCCACTTCCACACCGGCGTGCGCTGGAGTGCCGCGGCCTTGCGGCCCCATGAACCCGGTTGCGTGGCAGTCATCTACCATCACCAGCGCGCCGTACTTCGTGGCAAGCGCTGTCACGGCTTTCAGGTTCGCCAGATAGCCGTCCATTGAAAAGACGCCGTCGGTCGCGACCATGATGAACCGCGCACCGGCGGCCTTGGCTTCTTTCAGCCGTTCTTCCAGATCATCCATGTCTGAATTGGCGTAGCGATAGCGCTTTGCCTTGCACAGCCGGATGCCGTCGATGATCGAGGCATGGTTGAGTGAATCGGAAATCACGGCATCCTCCGGCCCGAGCAAGGGCTCGAAAAGGCCACCGTTGGCATCGAAACATGCCGCAAACAGAATCGAGTCATCCTTGCCCAGAAACCGGGCCAGACGAATTTCCAGTTCTCGGTGCAGATCCTGGGTGCCGCAGATAAAGCGCACAGAGGCCATGCCGTATCCGTGAAAATCCATAGCCTGCTTTGCAGCCTCGATCAGCTTTGGATGGTCGGCCAGGCCCAGGTAGTTATTGGCGCAGAGGTTCACCACTCCAGTTCGCTCGGCAGTACCGGAGCCGACAGTGATGCGCGCGCCTTGTGCAGAGGTGATAAGGCGCTCGCGTTTCAACAGACCTTCGGTCTCAATTTCTTTAAGTGTACCACGCAGGTGGTCAAGAAAGGCCTGCTTTTCCGACATTACAGATACTCCTCCACGATAACGGACTAATGCAGACGAAAAGGCATTCTGTCAATATAACGGATTACTATCCGTGATCGCAGAATTAACCCCTTCCGCATACTGATCAGCGCTGCCTCACTGAACGAAGGGTCAGGTTACACCTCAGCTGTTCTGCACGATCAGGATAGCGCGCGCTGTTCCTTCGGCTGTTATTCGATGTGGCCGGTCTGCAAAGTATCTCGCAGTGTCGCCTTGCGACAGAATCTCTGAATCGTCGCCGGAACAAACCTGCAAAGCGCCTGCCAGCACCGTAAGGTGCTCACGGCATCCCGGACTGTGGGGGTCGGAATCCAGAACCCCGTCCGACGCAAACGTCAGTTCATAGACCTCGTGCTCGCCGGCCGCTTCTGCCGGCGACAGGATGCGGATGCTCACACCTTGGCCACGACCGTTGATAGTCGGAGCAATCGCGGCACGAATTACCTCGATTCCTGGCGCGGTCTTGCCCTCCAGCAGGCCAGCGAAGTCGACCTGCAGAGCCTGTGTCAGGTTCCACAGTGTCGCTACGGTCGGGCTGCTTTCTCCGCGCTCGATCTGGCTGACCATTGACCGGCTGACCCCGGACAGTTTTGCAACTGCATCCAGACTAAGCCCCTTGGATTTACGGGCTGCCTTCAACGAGGCGGCGAGGCGATCATGGATGTCCGGGCGATGGTTCATTGCCGGAGAGTGATGCTTGGAAGCGCTTCGGTCAACCCGGCAGGTTGGCAGTCCCATCAGGATCAGCAGCCTCATCGATGATCCATTGGCGGAACGCCTGAAGGGGAGGATACCACTCCCCCACCCGGGGCCAGACAAGATAGTAACTGCCTTCACCCGGTGTCGGTTCGCCCCATGCCTTTACCAATCTGCCGTCGGCGAGTTCCCCTTTCGCCAGAAACTCTGGCAATAGGGCAATGCCCAGTCCGAAGATAGCAGATTGGATCATCGTTCCGAACTGATCGAAAACCATTCCGGACGGCGCGGCAGTAACTACGCCGTGCTGGCGAAACCAGCCCTGCCATGCCGTTGGGCGCGTTTCGAGTTGAAGGAGTTGCAATCCAATAAGGTCATCCGGCCCGTTCAATGGATGTTGTGCAAGAAAGCTTGGCGCACAGCAGGCAATCAGGCTCTCGTCGAACAGCTTTTGATAACCGGCATTTGCCCAGGTCTCTGATCCGAAATGAATTGCCGCATCGAATCCCTCCTCCTCGAAGTCAAAGGGCCTTACCCGTGTTCCAAGGTTTATGGTGATGCCGGGATGTGCGCTGAGAAACCGTGACAGACGCGGCGCAAGCCAGCGCGTCCCGAACGTCGGAAGGATCGAAAGCGAAAGCGTTCCTCCACCAGTGTTTGATCGCAACCTAAGGGCTCCGCGCGAAATCAGATCGAGCGCTTTGACCACGTCGCGCGCGTAAGCCAGCGCCGCGTCGGTCGGAACCAGACGTCGGCCTTCGCGCAGGAACAAGGCTACCCCTATCTGCGCCTCGAGGTTCTGGATCAGACGACTTACGGCACCCTGTGTCAGGTCAAGGTCCCGCGCAGCGGCAAGAGTGGAGCCGGTCCGACATACGGATTCGAAAGCAGCAAGCAGACTGACTGATGGCAGGAAGCGTCGCGCAATCGCCAAGTATGTGCTCCACACATATATCATCGCCAGAATAGCGTTATTTCGCGCGTGAACAATGGGTGATAAGCATATCAAATGAATCAAGCTGAAAGCCCGCTGATGAGCGATCCCTTCCGCCGCGCCGCCCGCATCGACAATGTGGAACTATCGGAAATCCTGCAGATTTCCGAAGCTGCCGCAGAAATGAAGAAAGCAGGCCGAGATGTGATCTCGCTTGGGACTGGCGAGCCGGACTTTCCGACGCCTGTAGCGGTGATTGATGCCGCGCATAAAGCTGCTCTCGCTGGCGAGACCATCTATACCGCTACCGTGGGGACGCCCGCGCTGCGCAAGGCGATTTCCGACGATTGCGCTCGCTTCAACGGCTATCGCCCCGAGATGTCAGAAATCATCGTCTGCACCGGCGCAAAACAGGTTCTGTTCAACGCGTTCTTTGCTACGCTCGACGCGGGTGACGAGGTGTTGCTGGCGGCGCCCTACTGGACGAGCTACCCGGATATTGTAACCGTATGCGGCGGTGTGCCCGTTGCGATGCCCACAACGTCAGCGACGGGGTTCCGCATCACCCCGGAGCAGCTCCGCGCCGCCATTACGCCGCGGACACGCTGGCTTCTTCTGAATTCTCCGTCGAACCCGTCGGGCGCTGTCTATTCGGTGACAGACATGGAAGGGTTGGCAGAAGTCTTGCGCGATAACCCGCACGTCGCGCTGATCTCGGACGAGATTTACCAACATATCTGCTACGTGCCCTTCACATCGTTCCGGGTAGCTGCTCCCGATCTTGCTGACCGTATGCTCATCGTGAACGGCGTCTCGAAAAGTTATGCCATGACGGGCTGGCGTCTGGGTTGGGGAATAGGCCCCAAGCGCCTCATCGACTCGATGATCGCCGTGCAAAGTCAAATCACGTCTGGTGCGTCTTCCGTTTCACAGGCGGCAGCGGTTGCCGCGCTGACCGGCGATCAGCAACTTTTGGCAGAGCGGTGCGACGACTTCCGTGAACGTCGTGACATGGTGGCAAAGGCCTTGAACGAGACGGGCCTAATCCATTGCGGCTCGGCCGACGGTGCCTTCTACCTGTTCCCCGATTGCACGGCGACATTCGGCAAGACTGCCCCAGATGGCACCCGGATCGAAAAGGACGCTGACTTCTGCGCAGCGCTGCTAAGATGCGAAGGTGTCGCGCTTGTTCCGGGCCGCGCCTTTGGCTTGCCGGGTTATTTCCGTCTCTCCTACGCTTACTCCCGCAACTCGCTGGTCGAGGCTTGCACCCGTATCGCTCGTTTTTGCAAATCGCTTGCCTGAGGAAACATCATGGCCCTGAAACCGAAAGACGCTCCTGATCTGTCCCGCTTCGACTGGGAAGACGCCTTCCGCATGAATGACCAACTGACCGAAGACGAGCGGATGATGCGCGACTCGGCCCGAGCCTATGCGCAGGAAAAGCTGCAACCGCGCGTGACCCAAGCCTATCGCGAAGAAAAGACCGATCCGGCTATCTTCCGCGAAATGGGTGAAATGGGACTTCTTGGTGTGACCGTTCCGGAAGAATACGGTGGGCTTGGCGCATCGTACGTAGCCTACGGTCTTGTCGCCCGTGAAGTCGAACGTGTCGACTCGGGCTACCGCTCGATGATGTCAGTTCAGTCGTCGCTCGTCATGTACCCGATTTATGCCTATGGGTCAGAGGAGCAGCGCAAGAAGTACCTGCCCAAACTGGCTTCCGGTGAGTTTATCGGGTGTTTTGGCCTGACCGAGCCTGATGCCGGTTCCGATCCCGCCGGAATGAAAACACGCGCAACCAAGACTGCCAATGGCTACGTTCTGAACGGCGCGAAGATGTGGATTTCGAACGCGCCCATCGCAGATGTGTTTGTCGTATGGGCCAAGTCTGATGCACATGGCGGCAAGATCCGTGGCTTTGTTCTCGAAAAAGGCATGAAGGGTCTATCCGCTCCGAAGATCGGTGGCAAACTTTCGCTCCGCGCCTCCATAACCGGCGAAATCGTGATGAAGGACGTCGAGGTTGGCGAAGACGCCCTGTTGCCGAACGTCGAGGGTCTGAAAGGCCCGTTCGGCTGCCTCAATCGCGCCCGTTATGGCATTTCGTGGGGAGTTTTGGGCGCTGCGGAAGCCTGCTTCCACGCGGCGCGCCAATATGGTCTCGACCGCAAGCAGTTCAACAAGCCGCTAGCGCAGACGCAGATATTCCAGCTCAAGCTTGCTAACATGCTGACGGAAATCTCGCTTGGCCTTCAAGCTTCGCTGCGTGTCGGACGTCTGATGGACGAGGCAAACGCTGCGCCGGAAATGATCTCGATCGTCAAGCGCAACAACTGCGGCAAAGCACTGGAAATTGCACGCCACGCCCGAGATATGCACGGCGGCAACGGCATTCAGGAAGACTTCCACGTGATGCGCCACATGGTGAACCTTGAAACAGTCAATACCTATGAGGGCACCCACGACGTTCACGCACTGATCCTTGGCCGTGCTATCACCGACCTTCAGGCCTTCTTCTGAACCTGGTCTGCGCAATATAGCCGTCGGAGGCATAGCCCCCGGCGGCTTAGTGTCGTTAGAAAAACGCTGGAATAGAGACTGTTTCATGGATCGCGCCGACATCGTTCACGAGAATTTTCTGCGCCGCGTCGCGGCCCGCGATTTGCCTGCCGGCGCGCCGCCGTCTGGGCCATTGACGGCCACGGGTGCAGTGTCGATCTACCGGTCTGCCTGTCTCAGCCGGGCTCTTGATCGCACCAGTCGGGCCATGCAGAAGGCAGGGCAGGGCTTCTATACCATCGGTTCGTCTGGCCACGAGGGCCTCGCCGCCGTCGCAGCTGCACTTCGCCCGACTGACATGGCATTCCTTCACTACCGTGATGCCGCCTTCCAGATCGCCCGGAGCCAACAGGTTGAGGGCCAGACAATTGCCTGGGACATGCTCCTGAGCTTTGCGGCCTCGTCCGAAGATCCGATTTCGGGCGGCCGTCATAAGGTGCTGGGTTCCAAAGCGCTGAACATCCCGCCGCAGACGTCGACGATTGCGTCACACTTGCCGAAAGCCGTCGGCGCCGCCTATTCGATCGCCGCCGCGCGCCGTCATCGGCCCGAGCATCAGGAACTGCCGGATGATGCAATCGTCTATTGCTCCTTTGGCGACGCCTCGGCCAACCACTCGACCGCTCAAGGCGCCTTCAACACGGCAGGCTGGACCTCTTATCAGTCGATCCCATTGCCGCTGCTGTTCGTTTGTGAGGACAACGGCATTGGCATTTCGACAAAGACACCCACCGGCTGGATTGCGGCTGGCTTCCAGAACCGCCCCGGCCTGAAGTATTTTTCCTGCAACGGTCTCGATATCTTCGAGACGTTTCGCGTTGCATCCGAAGCTGCCGCCTATGTCCGTACGCGAAAGAAGCCAGCGTTCCTTCATGTCAGTACGATACGCCTGTATGGTCACGCCGGCGCCGACGTGCCGACGACTTACCTTACCAAGGACGAAGTCGAGGCTGAGGAAGCCAATGATCCACTCCTGCATTCGGTCAGGCTCCTTGATCAATCGGGAGCCCTGTCGCCTGAACAGGCGCTGGCAATTTACCAAGACACCAACGCCCGTGTGGTTCGCGTGGCAGCCGAAGCAGTCAAATGTCCGCGCCTGAAGTCGGCGAAGGACGTGATGGCGTCTCTCATTCCGCCAAAACGGCTCTGCAAGCCCACCAATGGCCCCAGTGACGAGGCAAGGGCTGCGGTTTTTGGTGGCGACATGAAACAGATGAACGAACCGCAGATCATGTCGCGGATTATCAACTGGGCGCTCACCGACCTCATGCTCCAACATCCCGAAGTGGTGATGATGGGCGAGGACGTGGGGCGCAAGGGTGGCGTCTATGGCGTTACCCAGAAGCTGCAGGCGCGGTTCGGTCAGGACCGGATGATCGACACTCTGCTCGACGAACAATCCATTCTTGGCCTCGCTATCGGCATGGCGCAAAACGGGTTTATCCCGATGCCCGAGATCCAGTTCCTTGCGTATCTACACAACGCCGAGGATCAGATCAGGGGAGAGGCTGCGACGCTTTCGTTCTTCTCCAACGGCCAGTATACCAACCCGATGGTCTTGCGGATTGCAGGTCTGGGATACCAGAAGGGATTTGGCGGGCATTTCCACAATGACAATTCGGTGGCCGTGATCCGTGACATCCCAGGCGTAATTCTGGCGTGTCCGTCAAATGGAGCCGACGCAGCACGGATGTTGCGTGAATGTGTGCGCCTAGCACGCGAAGAACAGCGTGTGGTCGTATTCCTCGAGCCTATTGCGCTTTACCCGATGCGTGATTTGCATGGTGAAAAGGACGCTGGCTGGATGACGACATATCCAGATCGCTCTGAAGTCATTGCGCTCGGCGAAGTTGGAACATTTGGAAGCGGCACTGATATTGCCATTGTGACCTATGGCAACGGCTTTTACCTGTCGCGGCAAGCCGAGTCGCGGCTGGCCGCTGAAGGTGTGAAGGCGCGCGTGATCGACATGCGGTGGCTGTCGCCGATGCCAGAAGATGCGCTGATCAAAGCGGTGGAAGGGTGTCAGAGAATTCTCGTCGTCGATGAAACCAGAAGGTCAGGCGGAATAGCCGAGGGACTAATGTCGCTCTTTACCGAGCGAACAAAAGTACCGCACGCACGCATCACCGCCGAGGACAGTTTCATCGCGACGGGTCCCGCATATGCAGTCACAATGCCTTCGGCCGACAGTATCTATTCAGCCGCCAAAACCCTGATCGGCGGTGCCAAATGACCCGCAAAACAGCAGTTGTGATCTGCCCCGGCCGTGGCACCTACACCAAGTCCGAACTTGGATATCTGAAGCGGAACTTTGCTGACACGGCACTGTTGGCAAGCTTCGATGCGACCCGTAAGGAGCTCGGTCAAGAAACCCTGTCAGCTCTGGACTCAGCCGTCGGCTATTCAGTCGCCAAACATACGCGAGGCGATAACGCTTCGGGTTTGATCTATGCCTGCACTCTGGGTGACTTTCGGGCGATAAATCCTGAAAAGATTGACGTGGTGGCAGTCACCGGTAACTCGATGGGTTGGTATTCGACCCTTGCATGCGGTGGGGCGCTCACGCCTGAAGGCGGGTTTGAGGTGGTCAACACCATGGGCACATTGATGCAGGAAGCCCTCATCGGTGGCCAGACACTTTATCCTTTCGTGGGTGAAGACTGGGCAGCAAACCCAGCCCGCAAGGCAGAGCTTCTGGCTCTTGTCGCGGAAATTGCCGGCCGTTCAGGTCATGTCTTAAGCCTGTCGATCAATCTTGGTGGTATGCTGGTTCTTGCTGGCAATGAAGAAGGTTTGAAGGCCTTTGAGGCTTCAGTTCCGCCTGTACAGGGTCGATTCCCGATGCGGTTGCAGAACCATGCCGCGTTTCATTCAGCGTTGCAGGTTCCTGTCGCAGATCAGGGACGTGCAGCGCTTGCCGCGTCGCTTTTCGGACAGCCCAAACTGCCGATGGTCGATGGCCGTGGCTCGATCTGGTGGCCCGGCTCCACCGACATTTCCGCCCTTTGGAACTATACCCTCGGCCATCAAGTAACCGAGCCATACGACTTTACCGCGGCAATCCGTACCGCTGGCCGCGAGTTCGCGCCCGATCTCTTCATTGTGGCCGGGCCGGGCACAACGCTCGGCGGTGCTGTTGCCCAATCGCTCATCCTTGCGGACTGGCGTAAGATGCGGTCCAAGGCTGATTTCCAGAACACACAACAATCCGCGCCGCTTCTTGCCTCGATGGGCATGGACGACCAGCGCGCCACTGTCATCTAGGGAGGTTCAAATGACCCACGACGAAATTCTCAAGGCCGCAGGCCTTACCAAAGCCGAACTCACCGGCGGCACACTTTCGGTTCGCTCACCTATCGATGGTGCCGAACTTGCCAAAGTCCACGAAACCGATGCGGCCGATATGCCGAAGATCATCGCACGGTCGCAAGATGCCTTCCGCGTCTGGCGTGAACTGCCCGCACCCCGCCGAGGCGAGCTGATCCGCCTTCTGGGAGAAGAACTGCGCGCGTCCAAGGACGCGTTGGGGGCCTTGGTAACGCTGGAAGTAGGCAAGATCACTTCGGAAGGCCTGGGCGAAGTGCAGGAAATGATCGACATCTGTGATTTTGCAGTTGGCCTGTCGCGTCAGATCTACGGTCTTACGATTGCTTCCGAGCGCCCCGGTCACCGCATGATGGAGACCTGGCATCCGATGGGGACATGTGCCGTCATTTCGGCCTTCAACTTCCCGGTTGCTGTCTGGTCGTGGAATGCGGCACTCGCTCTTGTCTGTGGCGACCCGGTGATCTGGAAGCCATCGGAAAAGACCCCTCTGACCGCCATGGCAACCATGAAGATTATGGACCGTGCGCTCAAGCGCTTCGGGCCAGAGGCGCCGGAAGGTCTGGTTCAGCTTGTCATCGGCGGCCCTGCTATCGGTGAGGCACTGGTGAACTCAAAGGATGTACCGATTGTTTCGGCAACCGGCTCGACCCGAATGGGCGGGATTGTCGGCCCGAAGGTGGCTGCGCGCTGGGGCCGTCCGATCCTCGAGCTTGGTGGCAACAACGCCATGATCGTCGCGCCTTCGGCCGACATCGACATGGCGGTGCGTGCCATTGTCTTTTCGGCAGTCGGCACAGCCGGCCAGCGTTGCACTTCGCTGCGCCGTCTGATCGCCCACAACTCGATCAAGGACGATCTGGTTGCCAAACTGACCAAGGCCTATGCGTCTTTGCCTATCGGCGACCCTCGGAACGGGACGACTCTTATCGGACCGCTGGTTGACCATGGTGCGCGTGACCGAATGCTGTCCGCGCTGGAAGCAGCCAAGGCGGAAGGTGGCAAGGTGCATGGCGGCAAGACCGTGACAGCAAACGTACCGCAGGGCGGCGCCTACATTGCGCCCGCTCTGGTCGAAATGCCGGCCCAGACCGAGACGGTCAAAACCGAGACCTTCGCACCAATCCTCTACGTGCTCGGCTACGACACGCTCGATGAAGCCATTGCCTTGCAAAACGACGTCCCTCAAGGCCTGTCGTCATGCATCTTCACGCTGAACATGCGCGAAGCCGAAACGTTCCTTTCGGCATCCGGCTCGGACTGCGGCATTGCCAACGTCAACATCGGACCGTCGGGCGCAGAAATCGGTGGGGCCTTCGGTGGCGAGAAGGAAACCGGCGGCGGACGCGAATCCGGCTCGGACGCATGGAAGGGATACATGCGTCGCCAGACCAACACAGTGAACTATTCTGCCAAGCTGCCTTTGGCTCAGGGAGTGAAGTTCGACTTCTGATCAACGCCTGATAACCGGTGAAGATGATCGGCCCGGCCCGTCATTATGACGGCCGGGCCGTCTTTTTGTTCAGTAAACCATTAATAATGGCGGAAATAACCAGAGGAATCGCCACCTGAGTGGTCCAGATTGCGGCGCGAACCGATCACACCGGCAAACTGCCGAAGTCTGATCGGGCAGACTGAAAGGAAATAACAAATGTCGCTCAACAAAGTGGCCGTTCTCGGCCTTGGGAAAGTGGGCCATCTGGCTGCAGAGCTATTGACGGAAGCGGGTTTCATCGTAACCGGCATGGATGCTCGCGAGGTCAAGGGTGCGCCTTTTGCAACCAAGGCAATCGATCTCAAAAATACTGACGGTTTGAAGGACATTCTGAAGGATCAGGACGCAGTTCTTTCCTGTCTGCCCTACCACCTGAATATTGGCGTTTCCACTGTCGCCCACGCGCTGGGCCTTCACTATTTCGATCTGACCGAAGACGTGCCGACGACCAAGCACATCCGCGAACTGTCGAAGACCTCGAAAGGCATCATGGCGCCCCAGTGCGGCCTCGCGCCCGGTTTCGTCGGTATTGTTGGTGCCCATCTGGCTGAACAGTTCGAAAAGGTCCGCTCCATCCGTCTGCGGGTCGGTGCGTTGCCACAAAACCCGACAGGCCTGCTAGGCTATGCGTTCAACTGGTCACCGGAGGGCGTTGTGAACGAATACCTCAATGATTGCGAAGTCATTGAGGAGGGCGTCCTCAAATCGGTTTCGGCAATGGAATGGACCGAAACGATCTACATTGATGGCATGCAGCTTGAGGCATTCACCACCTCGGGCGGTCTTGGCACCATGTGCGAAACCTACGCCGACAAGATCGAAAACCTCGACTACAAGACCATGCGATACCCCGGCCACGTTAAGCTGATGAACTTCTTCTTCCATGAGCTTCTGATGCGCGAGAACCGCGCTGAGGCAGGTCGTATCCTCACCAACGCCAAACCTCCCGTCGACGAAGATGTGGTCTATGTCCACGTTGCCGCAGAAGGTTGGCAGGGCGGCCAACTTCGGCGGAAAGAGTTCGTTCGGTCTTACTATCCAATTGAAATCGGCGGCAAACACCGTACCGCCATCGCGTGGACGACCTCGGCATCGGTCGTGGCGGTGATCGAGATGGTCAAGGCCGGTAAGCTGCCTCAGAAAGGGTTCCTGAAGCAGGAAGAAATACCGCTGACGCCCTATCTCGAAACCCGGACGGGCAGCTACTATAACGTTGGCCATCGCAGCCGGCACGCCTGAGCCTCTGTGCTTGGATCACAGGGCGGTATGCGCAAGCATACCGCTCTTTTTGTTTTCAGATACTGTTTCAGGCTTTAATCAGAGCTAGTCGCTGAACAAAACGGATATTATACAACTGTATAAATCTGAACTTGAAGCTTCGCACAATTTGCAATTTCTGAAAGGCCTGCCCGATGCGTGACCCCCGCTATGACGTCCTGTTCGAGCCTGTCCGTATCGGCCCGCTGACTACCCGAAACAGGTTCTGGCAAGTGCCGCATTGTTCGGGGATGGGTTACCG
>JBATMT010000194.1:0-2483 GCA_049289975.1 Paracoccaceae bacterium
TTCTGGCCAGCAAGCAGTTCGGTCTTGGCGGCGATTTCTGAGCAAGGCTGATAATCGGACAGACCCGACGACTGAGCTATTTCGGGCAGGGCGATCAGTGCCGCCTGTGCCGATCCGTAGTCGCTGATGAGCCTGTGGAAGGTCGTGACGCCGACCTTGCGGGAGCGAATGAGACGTAGCCACGACAGTTTGTCATCTTCCGTGGTGGGTGGGGTGAAGGGGGTAGGGTAAGAGAACAATCTGTTTACCCTCGTTGCTGCACCTCATTCGCAGGCCCAGAATTGCCCGCAGATCGTTAACGAATGGTTACGATTCGCGGGTAATTCACAGATTTTTCAACCTTAGGTTTTATGCGGCCGATCCGCCTACCGTTAGTCCACCGATCAGCATGGTGGGCTGACCAACCCCGACCGGCACCCATTGACCAGCCTTGCCGCAGTTGCCGATACCGGGATCCAGGGCCATGTCGTTGCCGATGGCGCGGATCTGCTTGAGCGCGGTGGCGCCGTCTCCGATGAGGGTCGCGCCCTTGACCGGATCGCCGACGATACCGTTCTTGACCCGGTAAGCCTCGGTGCAGGAAAAGACGAACTTGCCGTTGGTGATGTCGACCTGACCGCCCCCGAAGCCCACGGCATAGATGCCGTCCTTGACCTCGGACACGATGTCGCCGGGCTTGGCATTGCCGCCGAGCATGTAGGTGTTGGTCATCCGTGGCATCGGGATATGGGCATAGCTTTCGCGGCGGCCGTTGCCAGTGGGCGTGACGCCCATCAGGCGGGCATTCTGGCGGTCTTGCATGAAGCCCACCAGAATTCCGTCCTCGATCAGGATGTTCTTGGCCGACGGCGTACCCTCGTCATCGACAGTGATCGAGCCTCGGCGGTCGGGCATGGTGCCATCATCAAGGACGGTGACGCCGGGGGCAGCGATGCGCTGGCCCATAAGCCCGGCGAAGGCCGAAGTTTTCTTGCGGTTGAAGTCGCCTTCGAGCCCGTGACCGACAGCTTCGTGCAACAGAACGCCCGGCCAACCTGCGCCAAGGGCCACGTCCATGACCCCGGCAGGGGCCGAGACGGCGCGCAGGTTCACCAGCGCGATGCGCAGGGCTTCACGGGCAGTGGCCTGCCAGTTGTCGGCCATCATCAGACCTGTCAGCCCATAGCGTCCGCCTCCACCGTGGCTGCCGCTTTCGCGCCGTCCGTTCTCTTCGACGATCACCGACACGTTCAGCCGGGTCATCGGGCGCACGTCAGATACCAAAGTGCCTTCTGGACGCAGGATGAAAACTTCTTGAATGGAAGCGGCGATGGTGGCGGATACCTGAACGACGCGCGGGTCGAGATCGCGGGAAAAGGCGTCGATCTCGCGCAGGGTTTCGACCTTCAGGCCGAAGGTGGCATCCAGCATCGGATCTGCATCGGTGTAAAGCTTGGTGTTGGTGCCAGCCGGAGGGGCGGCAAGCGTGCCGCCTCCGTCGCCCACGGCAAGGCGCGCTGTTTCGCTGGCGCGCTTCAGGGCTGCTTCGGAGATTTCCGTCGAATGGCCGTAGCCAGCAACTTCACCACGTACGGCGCGCAGGCCAAAGCCTTCGGATGCGTCATAGCTGGCGTTTCGGAGGCGGCCGTCGTCGAACACGAGCGCCTCGGACCGGCGGCGTTCAAGGAAAAGCTCGCCATCGTCGGCGCCCGCTACCGACGCGCGCAGAATCGACAGGGCCGAAGCCTCGTCCAGATGTGTCTCGAACGGAGAGAACCTGCCGTCACCCATGATATTCCTCCATCCAGCATTGACCTGGATCAAAAAGCAGCAGTTTGCCGCATTGGTTTTGCTTGTCGCCTCGTCACTAATATGATTTTAGAAGTCGCATATACAACCGGCCAGTCTGGAAACAGCGGGTCAGGGGGGAGCGGCGCAAAGTCGCGACACGAACGGGAAACAGATATGCGTCTAGCACAGCATCTTTCGGCCATGGCGGCCGGTGTAACAGCAGCAACTCTGGCCGGTGCGGTCTGGGCTCAGGACCAGATCACGGGTCTTGAGGTCATTGGCAAGCCGCATGCGGAAGGTACGGGCTTCCAGCCTGCTGCCACCGAACTGGCGCGGGACCAGCAATGGCTGGACCACATGCTGATGATTCTGTGCGCTGCCGTGGTGGCGCTTGTGATGGTGCTGCTGCTGGTCGTCATCGTGCGGTTCAGAAGCGGCGCGAACAAGACGCCGGCACGGTTCACCCACAATACGCCTCTGGAAATCGTCTGGACACTTATTCCGGTGCTGATTCTGGTCGTGCTTGGTGCGTTTTCACTGCCGATCCTGTTCAAGCAGGAAGAAATTCCGGTTGCCGACGTGACGATCAAGGTGACGGGCAACCAGTGGTACTGGAGCTACGAGTATCTGGTCTCGGATGATCCGGCGCAGAACCCGGCCTTCGACGCCTTCCTTGTGGATGCAAGCTATGCCATCGATGACATGGCAGCGGG
>JBATMT010000195.1:0-3769 GCA_049289975.1 Paracoccaceae bacterium
CTCGCCAGATTGGCCACACCAAACCCTGCCAACTCACGGTTTGCGTCCAGCCGCCCGCCATGTGCCGCCGCCAGAGAACTGACCGTCCCCCAGCTTTCCGCCAGCAGGATTAGCGTCAGCGGCACCACGAACGATGCAAGCCGTGTCCACTCGCTCAACCCCATCACCGGCAGAACCGGCCATGCAGGCACGGCGGCAATCTGGCCCACCGCCACAACACCCCATGTGTCCAGCGGTAAGGCCATACCAGCCAGCGCCCCCGCCAGCAAAACCAGCAGCGCCCCCGGCACTGCCGGAACCCTCCTCAGCCAACCATATAGTCCCAGCGCCAGCACCCCAAAGACGAGGCTCGCGACATGCCAATCCTGCATATGGCCAACCAGCATCCAGACCTGTGTAGCCAGATTGCCACCCGCCCCCGGAACGCCCACAACAGCGGGCACCTGCTTGATGATGATGGTCAGCGCGATCCCGAAAGCAAAGCCCTTCAGCACCGGACGCGGTACCAGCGCGCTCAAACCGCCCAGCCGCAACAGCGCCGCCGCAAGGAAGAACCCGCCCGCCAATAGCGTCGCCGCCGTCGCAATGAACGCCTTGTCGGTGCCACTTAACGGCGACAGCGCCAGCAATCCCGCAAGGATCGCCGCCGCCGATGAGGTAGGAGATAAGATCGCATAGGGACTGCGCCCGACCAGTGCATAGCCCAGACAGCCCGCTATCCCGGCAAAGACCGCCCGCCCCGGCGGCAGACCTGCAATGGCGGCATAGGCCACGGCCTCGGGCAACAGCAGCCCCGACACCGATAAACCCGCAATCACATCTGCCTTGCGCATGACGCCTCTATGGGCCGGTTTTGGCCCACTGGCAATCGCGCCGGAAACATCTGTTCGTGAACGAAAGGTCAGGGCTCGTTACGCCGCCTCGTCCGCGTCGGCGTCCTCGTCTTCGTCGCCCGCCGATTGCCGTTCCCACATCGCCGCATAGCGTCCGCCGCGCGCCAGAAGCTCCTCGTGCCGACCCTCCTCGGTGATCCGCCCGGCTTCCAGAACCACAATCCGGTCGGCATCCGCAATCGTCGACAGCCGGTGCGCAATGGTAATGACCGTCCGCCCCTTGCCCATCGCCTGCAGGCTCTCCTGAATGTCACGTTCTGTCTGTGTGTCGAGCGCGCTTGTCGCTTCGTCCAGCAACAGGATCGGCGGGTTCTTCAACAGGGTCCGCGCTATGCCAACCCGCTGCTTCTCGCCACCCGACAACTTCAGACCGCGCTCACCTACCTTGGTCTCATAACCCTCAGGCAGCGACATGATGAAATCATGGATCTTCGCCGCCTTAGCCGCGCCAATCAGTTCCTCTCGGCTCGCCTCTGGACGCCCATAGGCGATGTTGTACAGCACCGTATCGTTGAACAGCACGGTATCTTGCGGCACCACGCCGATATGATCGTGCAGACTGTCTTGTGTGATGTCGCGCACATCTTGCCCATCGATCTTCAGGCTCCCTGCTGTAACATCATAGAACCGGAACAAGAGCCGCCCGATGGTCGACTTGCCCGACCCAGACGGCCCGACAATCGCTACGGTCTGCCCCGCCGCGATCTTCAATGTCACATCCTTCAGTATCGGCCGTGTCGACTCATAGCCGAACGACACATGCTCAAGGTCAATCGCCCCACCAGTGACCTTCAGCTTTCCCGCACCTGCCTTGTCAACAACTTCCGCAGGCTGGTCGAGCAAATCGAACATCTCGCCCATATCCACCAACGCCTGCCGGATCTCGCGGTAGACCGTTCCAAGGAAGCCCAAAGGCATGGTGATCTGGATCATGTAGGCGTTGACCATGACGAAATCTCCCACCGTCAACTTGCCCGCCTGCACCCCCATCGCCGCCATCACCATCACGATGACCAGCCCGGACGTGATGAAGAACGACTGCCCGAAGTTCAGCAAGCTGAGAGAAAGCCCGGTCTTCACCGCCGCGGTCTCGTACCCCTCCATGGCGTTGTCATAACGCCCCGCCTCGCGCGCCTCGGCACCAAAATACTTGACGGTCTCGAAGTTCAGCAGCGAGTCGATGGCCTTCTGGTTGGCGTCGGTGTCTTGATCGTTCATCTGCTTGCGCAGCTTCACCCGCCATTCCGTCACCTTGAACGTGAATGTCACGTACAGCCAGATTGTGATCATCACCACCGCCGCATAGCGCCAATCGAACACCACCGCAAAGATGATTGTCACCAGCGTCAACTCAAGGATCAGCGGTCCGACCGACAGCAGGAGGAAACGCAACAGGAAGTCCACGCCTTTCACACCACGCTCGATGATCCGGCTCAGGCCACCGGTCTTGCGGGTGATGTGATAACGCATCGACAAGCGATGAATGTGTGTGAACGTCTCTAACGCCAGCTTGCGGATCGCGCGCTGACCGACACGCACAAAGATCGCATCCCTCAGTTCGTTGAACCCCGAAGTGCCAAGCCGCGCCACGCCGTAAGCAACCGTCAGGCCAATCGCCCCGATCGCCAGAAGCCAGCCATCGCCGCGCGACTGCCCGCCCAGAGAATCCACCGCGACCTTGTAGAGAAACGGAGTGGAGACCGACACGAACCGCGCCACCAAAAGCGCCACCAGCGACAGCACGACGCGCCGTTTCACCCATGTCTCGCCGTCCGGCCACAGGTAGGGCGCCACCCGCCGCATCGTCCGCGCCGCGCTCTTGCGCTCGGCTTTCTTCTCGTCACTCGCCATCGTCTGCCCCTTCGGCCCCGTTCCGGTTGATCGCGCGCGACAATCCGGCTACAAGCGTATCAATTCAACGATTCACGAGTAGTTGAAAGATGGAGAAGAGTCGAGTCCTCGCAGCCCTTTCGGCAATGGCCCATGAAACGCGGCTCGATCTTCTGCGCCTGCTGGTCAGCCACAGCCCGCAGGGTCTGGCGCAGGGCGATCTCGCCCGCCAGCTTGCCGTTTCGGCCTCGGGCCTTGCCTTCCATCTGGCCCAACTCGAACAGGCCGGCCTCGTCTCGGCGCGCCGCGAAAGCCGCAATGTCTATTACGCCGCCGACCCCGCCGGCATTGGGCGTGTGCTGGGCTACGTTCTGCGCGACTGCTGCCAGTCCCATCCGGAAATCTCCGCATGTTGCCAGCGCATCTGACACCAGGCGCGCAAACCCGGCCTGCATTTTCTGCTTCTAACTATCCCGAGGGAGTAAGGATGTAATCCGGGCGGGGGCAGAGCCCCTACTCGGACGGCGCCGGAACCGTGAACACCTGTCCGGGATAGATCAGGTCGGGATTGCGGATCTGATCCTTGTTGGCCTCATAGACCCGCACATACAATATCCCGTCACCATAGCTCTTGCTGGCGATCCCCCACAGCGTAAAGCCCGGCTGCACAGTGATCACCGCTGCCTTGACTGGCTCGGGCGCTGCCGCGGCAGTTCGCTCAGTCGCCGCTGTCTCAGCCGTGGCTCCAGTCGCTGCTGTTTCCGTCGCTGCCGCAGTCGTTGCGTCAGTGGACGCGCCAGCCGCCGGAGCAGCCACTTGCGCCACCTTCGCAGGCTCTTCGCGTTGGAACGGCGTCTCGACGCGCGAGGTCACTTTTCCCTCGCCCGTCACCTGATCGACCCGTAACGTATAGACACCCGCCGCAATGCCCGTGAGTTTCGCGCGCCATCCGCCCTTGTCCGACACGGGCGCAGTCGCCACCAAAGCATTGTCCAGATAGAGTTGCGCAAACGCCCCCGCCGCGCCACGCCCGGCAATATCCACAT
>JBATMT010000196.1:0-2218 GCA_049289975.1 Paracoccaceae bacterium
AAGGGACAGTGGCGCAGGACCTCTCGGCAGGTCTGCAACAGTCAGCGGCTGTTGCGGGCGCGCCAGCCGGTTGCGGACCACCCAATGCAAACGATTTTGCGCGCGGGTGATGGCGACATATGCAAGGCGCTTCCACAGTTGCACACCTGCTTCGCTCCTGCCCATGCGCGCCGCGACAAAAAGGTCCGGCGCAAATACCTGCACTTCATCCCATTGCGAGCCCTGCGCCTTGTGGATCGTCACGGCCGCTCCGTGCAAGAAGGCCGCGCCCATCCGGGCGGCAAAGGGGATAAAGGGTTCTTCTTCGTCTGGCAGTTCTATCTTGATAATCGATGCTGCCGACAGTTGCGGGTCTTCCGCCCCCAGAACATGCAACCGCGAGAAACCCGGCTTCTTGCCAGGCCCGAGATAGATGACTTGAGCGCCCTTGATAAGACCGCGCGCCTCCAGATCGATGCGCTTCTTGCGATGCTTCAGTGGCAATTCAATGCCGTCGCAAACCAGTGGCTCGCCCGGCAAAAGTTCGTCGGCCGGTGCGCCAAAAGCAGCGCGAAACGCCTGAATGAGCCGCACGCGTGTCTGGTTTCGCCAGACAAGCGCCGGCGATCTTGCCATCAGGCCGGCATCTACACGCTCTGACCAGACAACGCGATCGTCGCGCTTTGCTGCACTTGCCACCATCTGTTCAAAGTCTTCGAACGTCAGAGCATCGTCGGCCAATGCGTGAGCCAGATCCAGTATCGGATTGTCTTCGGCCTGCCGGTGAATTCTATGCAGTTCCAGCCGCCGCGCTGCTGGCAGCTTGTCAAAAATCATCTCGCCCGACTGACCCACAGGTGCAAGCTGTGCCGGATCACCAAACAGAACCAAAGTCGGAAATATCTCTCGCAGGTCGTCGTACTGGCGTTCGTCCAGCATGCTTGATTCGTCAATGAAGCCCACATCCAGTGGGTCTTCGCGGCGCTTCCAGCCAAGAATGAAATCAGAGCCCCTGAGACCAGCCGCAGCGAGCGCGCCGGGGATTGACTTCATCGCGTCGTAGAATGCCTTCGCACGATCCAAAGCGATATCCGTCAGTCCTTCAACAGAAGGCCGGTCGCCGTCTCCGGCAAGCCAATCTGCGATGCGTTTGTATTGCGGATCATAGACGGGCGTGTAGAGAATGCGGTGAATTGTCGTCGCAGGCACGCCCCGAGATCTCAGGACGCTGGCCGCCTTGTTGGTAGGCGCCAGCACCGCAAGCGTCCGCCGGTCCTTGCGCTTCTTTCCTTCGTAGTCACCCGAAATCAGGTCAACGCCAAGGTCCGTCAGCGCTTTGGTCAGGCCTGCCAGCAGCATGGTCTTTCCCGAACCAGCCTTGCCGACCAACGCAAGCACCGAAGATCTTTCGGGCGCATCCGGAGTCAAAGTGCCGTTTGGCAAATCAATCCCTGCCCCGCGCAAGACATCTGCAACGCGATCCCAGGCTTCAGCCTGATCTTCGGAAAACTGGATCGCAGGAACCGACATGCGCGGGAACCTATCGATTGGCAAACCGAAGTAAAAGGCCGGATATGCCTTACAGGACCATAGGGGATCAGACGTGGCCAGACAGGTCGTAGGCAGGTCCGCCTACCAGCGATGGCTTTGCCGCAACCGCAATCTCGTCCGCCGCAACCTTCAGCGCATCAGACAGATGATCAGCCAATACTGGCAGATCATTCAGTTGCGCATAGGCCCGCAGATCATTGAGAACCTCGATGACCCAATGGTGAGACATGTTCCGTGATCTCCTTCGTGACACACGACAACTCAACCCTTAGATGAAAAGAGGAGCATTACTTCACGTCGTCTGTCAACTGGATTGAGACAGTTATCCACAATTCCATTCGGTATGCTCCCTCGCGCATCCAATCGGCACGCGAGGGAGCACTTTTACTTCTGTCCGGCTTCCAGAGCGTCTTCGAACGTCCGCAGGCCAGTGCGGGGTGCCTGAACCAGTACGGCCATGTTCCCCGGCTTATGCTGATTGCGGCGCATTTTCATATGCGCTGCGGGAATTTCCGCCCACGGAAAGACTTCGGACATGCACGGGTCAAGGCGGCGTTCCAACATCAACTTGTTTGCGGCCGAAGCCTGCTTGAGGTTGGCGAAGTGGCTGCCTTGCACGCGTTTCTGGTGCATCCACAGATCGCGGGCATCCAGCGTCAGATTGTATCCATTCGTTCCAGCACAAAGC
>JBATMT010000197.1:0-14758 GCA_049289975.1 Paracoccaceae bacterium
GCGTAGGTGCCAAGGCTGTTCGGGCCTTGGCCGCGGGCGACCATGATGGCGGCAAGGCGGGCCGTGCCGGTCGAGGTGTCGAGGATCGCGCCGCCGGAGAATCCGGTGACGGCGGGACAGGTAAGCCCGATGACGTCGGGCGTGACGAGGCGGACTATGCAATCGCTGCGGTCGGTCGGGGTGCTGGGCGTTTCGCGGGCGTAACCCCAGAGCAGGAGGCTGTCGCCTTCTTGCGGGAGCGAGGGGGCGAGAGACATGGGTGTGACGTCTGCAGCCGGGATCGGCGCGTCGAGGCGCAAAAGCGCGAGATCATAGGGCAGGGCGCCGCTGAGGAGACTGCGGGGCGCGGGGAGGATCACATTGGTGCCGTGGCGGAGCGCCGCGGCAGTGTCGCCCATGCGACCGGCGGCGAACGTAATCTTTGCGACAGGGCGGGGGGCGCCGGTCTTGGCGTTCATCACACAATGCGCGGCGGTGGCCACAAGGTCAGGTGCGACGAGGACGCCGCTGCAAGAGGCGGTGCCGGAGGTGGCGGTCATGTCGAAGCCGAGCCAGCCTATGGCAAGGAGTGGGTCAGGCGCAGGAGCGTCTTGCGCATTGGTCGGTGCAAGGGAGGCACAGCAGAGCAGGAGCAGGGCCGCAAGACTTGGCAGAACGGTTATTCGGAGGTGATTTCTGCACATCGCGCGGTTCTTGCCATTCTTCTCGGTCGGCGCGATTGCGCCCGCCTTGCTGGGCCATATATAGAGCGCGCAAGCGGCGGGTACAGCACCCGGCGCATCGCCTTGCCATGCAAAGCCCCCGACGATAGGGTGCGCGACCAGAATCCGCGGGGTTTCCCCGCGCCGGATGAAAGAGGGTTTCATGTTCATCACTCCCGCTTATGCACAGGCCGCCGGTGGCGCCGGACCTGCAATGGCCCTCGGCCAGTTCGTTCCGCTGATCGTGATCTTCGGGATCATGTATTTCCTTCTGATCCGCCCGCAGCAGAAAAAGCTGAAGGATCACAAGGCAATGATCGAACAGGTGCGTCGCGGCGACAGCGTTTTGACCTCGGGTGGCATCATCGGCAAAGTGACCAAGGTCAAAGACGAGGGCAACGAGATAGAAGTCGAAATTGCCGATGGCGTGAAGGTGCGTGTGATCAAGAGCACGCTAAGCCAGGTCCTGTCGAAAACCGAGCCGGCATCCGGTTCGAACTGAGTCAAGTGAATGCAGATCCCCGCCTGGAAGCGCATCTTCATCTGGGGCCTTTGTGCGCTGGCCCTGCTGTTTGCCGCACCGAACCTGTTCTACAGCCGGGTCGAGAAGCACAATGACGCCGTTCTGAAGATTGAAAAGAACGGCGAAACGCCCGAGTTGGCCGCGGACAAGGCGCTATGGCCGAATTGGGCCCCGTCGGGGATCGTCAATCTGGGCCTTGACCTGCGGGGCGGTGCGCATCTGCTGGCCGAGGTGCAGACCAAGGATGTCTACAAGGCACGCATGAACGGCATGTGGCCGGAACTGCGCAAGTCGCTTGCCGATGAGCGTGCCACGCTTGGTGGCGTGCGGCGGGTGCCGGGGCCGGAAGACGAACTGCGCGTGCAGATCGAAAAGCCCGAAGGCGTGCCTAAGGCTCTGGAATTGGCGCGCAAGCTGGCGAGCCCGGTGATCACGCTGACCGGCGTGGGGCAGAAGGACTTTGAGGCGCGGGCCGAGGGCAACCAGCTTATCATCTCGCTTTCGGATGCCGAAAAGGCTGCGACCGATGATCGGACCATGCAGCAGAGCCTTGAGATCATCCGCCGCAGGGTCGACGAGGTTGGCACGCGCGAACCGACGATCCAGCGCGAGGGACAGAACCGTATCCTTATCCAGGTGCCGGGGATCGGTTCGGCCGAAGAGCTGAAGAACCTGATCGGTACGACCGCCAAGCTGACGTTCCAGCCGGTGGTGAGCCGCACGACCGATCCGAACACGCTGCCGGGACCTGGCAATGTGATCTTGCCGTCGGTAGACGAGCAGGGGATTTTCTACGTTCTGGAAGATACGCCAGTGGTGACGGGCGAGGAGCTTGTCGATGCCCGGCCAGAGTTCGACCAGAATTCGCAGCCAGCGGTTGGCTTCCGGTTTGACGCTACCGGGGCACGGAAGTTCGGCGACTATACCGCCGAGAACGTCGGTCAGTTGTTTGCGATTGTGCTCGACAACAAGGTGATTTCGGCGCCGCGGATCAATCAGGCGATTCCGGGCGGGTCGGGGATCATCACCGGGAACTTCTCGGTCGAGACATCGACGAACCTTGCGGTCTTGCTGAGGGCGGGTGCGCTGCCCGCAGAAATGACCTTTCTTGAGGAACGGACCATCGGGCCGGAACTCGGGCAGGATTCGATTGATGCAGGCCGATTGGCAGCCACGATCGGCTACGTGGGCGTTGCGGCCTTCATGATTGCTTCATATGGGTTCTTTGGCACGCTTGCGGTTGGCGCATTGGCCATCAACGTGGTGCTGATCTTTGCAGTGCTGTCGATGATCGGGGCGACGCTGACCCTGCCGGGCATCGCGGGTATCGTGCTGACCATGGGTATGGCGGTCGATGCCAACGTGCTGATCTTTGAGCGTATCCGCGAAGAACTCAGGCGGGGGCATGGGCCGGCGCGCGCCATCGAGATCGGATATGAAAAGGCGATGTCCGCGATTATCGACTCGAACATGACGGCGTTGATTTCTACGGCGATCCTGTTCTTCATCGGCTCGGGCCCGGTCAAGGGCTTTGCCGTAACGCTGACCATAGGTGTGATCACGTCGGTCTTTACGGCCGTCTATGTGACGCGGCTGATGGTTGCGACCTGGTACGCCTGGCGGCGACCGAAAACCATTGTAGTTTGAGGGCACACTGATGGCATGGCGTCTGAAACTTGTACCCGAGAAAACGGACTGGGACTTTTTCCAGTGGCAATGGCTGACCTTTGGCGCTTCGATTGCTGCTGTGTTGGCCTCGATTGTATTGGTACTGGTCATGGGGTTGAACTTCGGTATCGACTTCAAGGGAGGTACGACGATCCGGACCGACTCGGCTCAGGTTGTCGATGTGGGTGCCTATCGGGCCGCACTTGAAAAGCTCAACATGGGCGATGTGACGATCACGGAAGTCTTCGACCCGACTTTCCGGGCCGACGAGCATGTCGCGATGATCCGCATTCAGGCGCAGGCCGGACAAGAAACGTTGAGCCCGGCTGATGTGACGAGGGTGCAAGCGGCTCTGCAGACCGTTGCGCCCGATCTGAAGTTCGCGTCGGTCGAGACGGTTGGCCCGAAAGTGTCGGGCGAGTTGATCAAATCGGCGATCATGTCGGTTCTGGCAGCGACCTTGGCGATCTGTGTCTACGTCTGGATGCGGTTTGAGTGGCAGTTCTCGCTTGGGGCTGTGGCGTCGCTTGTCCACGACGTTGTGGTCACAGTAGGGATATTCGCGCTGTTCCAGATCAAGTTTGACCTGACGACGATTGCGGCGCTGTTGACCATCCTTGGGTATTCCATCAACGATACGGTCGTGGTGTTTGACCGGCTTCGCGAAAACTTGATGAAATACAAGACGATGCCACTGCGCAATGTGATGAACCTGTCGGTCAACGAAACTCTGAGCCGGACGCTGATGACCTCGGGGTCGACATTGCTTGCACTGATTTCGCTGATGATCTTCGGCGGCGACGTGATCCGAAGCTTTGTCTTCGCGATTTTCCTTGGTATCTTGCTGGGGACTTACTCGTCGATATATGTGGCCAAGAACATCGTTCTGTTCCTTGGCGTGAAGCGCGACTGGACCAAGCCCAAGGACGATAAGGAAGGCCCGAAAGGGACGCAGTTCGCGACCGGTAAGTGATCTGGAAAACAAGATGATCACGCTGACTGATATCAGCTATTCGGGTCCGGGTCGTCCTGTGGATGGCTACGGACCCGGTTTCTTTCGGATTGATGGTCAGGTGCTGGAGGGTGCGGTGATCGTTGCACCGGACGGGGCGCGGATCTGGGCTGGCTGGTCGGATACTGCGTCGCTGATGGCGCTGGTCGGGCGGGTTGATGTGCTGTTGCTGGGGATGGGCAAGGCGATTGCGCACCCTGACCCGGCGCTGCGGGCGGCGCTGGACGTGGCGGGGGTAGGTGTCGAGGCAATGGACAGCCCTGCGGCGGCACGGACCTACAATGTGCTCTTGTCGGAAGGGCGCCGTATTGCCGCAGCCCTGATCCCGGTCTGAGAATGCTGCTTCCGGGGCGCGTGCAAATCGGCTAACCGGGGCAGATGGAGCTGAAGGTTTCCGATCTGGCGGTGACACGCGGTGGCGTGACGGTGCTGTCTGGCATCAGCTTTGCCGTGGGCGCGGGTCAAGCGCTGGTACTGCGCGGGCCGAACGGAATTGGCAAAACCACAGTGTTGCGCACGATTGCGGGGCTTCAGCCGGCGCAGCGCGGGACAATCGAGCCGGGTGTCGACCGGCTGGCCTATGCTGGCCATGCGGATGCGCTGAAGGCGAGCCTGACGGTGCGAGAGAACCTGACATTCTGGGCGAAGATCCATGGCACCGGCGCGCAAGGCGAGGCGATGAAGGTCATGGAGTTGCAAGCCTTGGCTGA
This sequence comes from Paracoccaceae bacterium, assembly GCA_049289975.1. Taxonomy (GTDB): domain Bacteria; phylum Pseudomonadota; class Alphaproteobacteria; order Rhodobacterales; family Rhodobacteraceae; genus TMP-24. The sequence continues at coordinate 4,615 of JBATMT010000197.1, forward strand.
ACGGCAGGCGCAGAACCTGTCGGCAGGGCAGAAGCGGCGTCTGGGGTTGGCGCGTTTGCTGGTTGCTGACCGGCCGGTGTGGCTGCTGGATGAGCCGACGGTATCGCTTGATATGGCTTCCGTGGCGCTGTTCGGGCGGGTTCTGCGTGGGCATCTGGAACGGGGCGGGATTGCCCTATTGGCGACCCACATCGACCTTGGACTGCCGGACGCGAAGGAACTGGATCTGATCCGTTGGCGCGCCGATAACCAGGCACAGGGTTTTGCGCCAGGATTTGACGAGGCCTTCTTGTGATAGCGCTTTTGATGCGGGATTTGCGGTTGGCGGTACGGGCGGGGGGCGGCTTCGGGCTTAGCCTTGCGTTCTTCCTGATCCTTGTAGTGCTGGTGCCCTTCGGTGTCGGGCCTGAGAGCGGGAAGCTAGCGACGATTGCGCCGGGCATTCTGTGGGTGGGTGCTCTGTTGGCGGCGCTGCTGTCGCTGGACCGGATATTTGCACTGGACTACGAGGATGGCACGCTTGACGTTCTGGCGACTGCGCCGATCCCGCTGGAGGCTGTGGCGGCGGTCAAGGCGCTGGCGCATTGGCTGACCACCGGATTGCCGCTGACTCTGGCGGCTCCGGCGCTGGCGGTGCTGTTGAACTTGCCACCTGCTGGCTATGGCTGGCTGGTGCTGTCGCTGCTTATCGGGACACCTGCGCTGTCGGTCATCGGCAGCTTTGGTGCTGCACTGACTGTGGGGCTGAAGCGGGGCGGGTTGTTGCTGTCGCTGTTGGTCCTGCCGCTGTATGTGCCGACGCTGATCTTCGGGGCAGAGGCAGCGCGCCGCGGTGCGGAGGGGGCCGCAGTCGCGACACCGTTATTGTTTCTGGGCGGGATCACTCTTGCGAGCATTGCGGCGCTGCCTTACGCAGCGGCTGCGGCAATCCGCGTCAATTTGCGTTGAGTGCATGTGTGCTATGACCGCGCGGCGCACTGTGAAATAGGCCGGGAAGCATATGTCGATCTGGGAATACGCAAACCCTAAGAAATTCATGCAGACCTCGGCCTGGGCATTGCCATGGGCAACGGGGTTGGCGGTGCTGACGATGGTGGGTGGGCTGATCTGGGGCTTTTTCCTCACGCCCGATGACTATCGGCAAGGCTCGACCGTGAAGATCATCTTCATTCATGTGCCGTCGGCGATGATTGCGATCAACGCCTGGGCGATGATGCTGGTCACGTCGCTAATCTGGCTGATCCGGCGACATCATGTTTCGGCCTTGGCGGCCAAGGCGGCGGCTCCCATCGGCATGACGATGACGCTCATTGCGCTGTTTACAGGGGCGATATGGGGCCAGCCGATGTGGGGGACGTGGTGGGCTTGGGACCCAAGGCTGACCTCGTTCCTGATCCTGTTCCTGTTCTATCTGGGCTATATGGCTCTGTGGGCGGCGATAGATAACCCTGATGCGGCTGCGGACCTGACGTCGGTTCTATGTCTGGTGGGCTCGGTCTTTGCGTTTCTGAGCCGCTATGCGGTGCTGTTCTGGAATCAGGGGCTGCATCAGGGCGCGAGTCTGTCGATGGACAAGGAACAGCATGTGTCGGATGTGTTTGCCTATCCGCTTTGGATGTGCATCGCGGGGTTCATCTTCCTATTCATTACACTTGTGCTGGTCAGGACGCGGACCGAAATCCGGGCGCGGCGGTTGATGGCGCTTGAGGTGCGCGAGAGGATGGCGTGATGGTCGATCTGGGAAAATATGCAGGCACGGTTCTGTCGGCCTATGGTGTGGCACTGGCGTTGATCCTTGGGCTGGTGGCGCTGTCCTTGTGGCAAAGCGCGCGAGTAAAGCGTGCGCTGGATGCGCAGGAAAAAAGGATGGGCCGCAATGGCTAAGGTGAATCCGCTGTTCTTGCTGCCGCTGGTGGTATCAGTCGGGCTGGGGGTGATGGCGTGGCAAACGCTGTCGCACCGCCAGACTGCGGCAGATGAGGGGCAGGACCCCAATGCGTTGCCTTCCATGCTCGAGGGTCACGAGGCGGGACCGGTGAATGTTGTGGCCTTGGGCGACCTGCCTGCATTCACGGCGGCGGATCTGAAGGATGGAAAGATCAAGATCGTGAACTTCTGGGCCTCGTGGTGCGCACCTTGCCGGGTCGAGCATCCCAACCTGAAGAAGCTGAGTGACGAGGGTGTTCGCATTCTTGGCGTGAATTACAAGGACAAGCCTGAGGCGGCGATGGGGTTCCTGAGCGAGCTTGGCAATCCCTATGCCGCCATTGGTGCGGATGAGAGCGGGCGCATGGGCCTCGACTGGGGGCTGTACGGCGTGCCGGAGAGTTTTGTGATCGACGGGCAAGGCAAGGTCATCTTGCGGTTTCCCGGACCGCTGACGGAGCGGGTCATCGAGAACGACATCAAACCGGCTTTGGCGAAGGCAACCGCGCCCTGAACCCCCGGGGCGCGGTTTGTTTTCAGTGGCCCTTCGAAATCAGGATCAAAAGGGCGAAGCCTGCGAATTCGAACCAGGGCAGGCTTGGAAAATGGATTGGTAAATGGAATTTCGGTTTCATGGCCATGTTTCTAATTCAGACCTGCGTGAAAACCTAGAATTCGGTTAACGCCAATTGATGCATCTTTGAAAATCATCGTTTCATACTCACTAAAGGTTACTAACTTTTAGACAGGTTTTGGGCCGAATGCGTGTTTTGGTGTGCGTCTGAGACCGCCAGGCCCAAGTTGCCACCCAGCAGAAAACGCCCCGACCGGCGGGACGGGGCGTTCTCTGCAGGGGGTGGTACTGCTGCGCAAAATATCGCGTTCATACTCAATACGTCAGATCAATCACTGGCCGACTGGCCGGGTTACCGTTCTATTCTTCTTACCCTTCCCTGCGGAGCAAACACCGCGTCTTTGGGTCAGGTACCGTCTGAAACTTTTACTACAACGTCTTCTCTATGAACCAACTTCTATACAAAGCTGTTAAAAAAGCCAAGGAATACATATGGTTTCGCGGGCGGCCGAGGTGAAATTCATTGTTTCGCAGTCCATTTGGGTTACTAACTTTTAGATAGGTTTGGCGCAAACATTGGCATGGAAGGGGGCTGTCACGTGGAAATGCGGTAACGGCGGCGCCCCGGGTGTGATTGGCCGTAACGGATTGTTCAGACTCGGGTCTTAGCCTTTTTGGAGACCAATTCTGGTGTGACGGATCTGCTTCTGATGGTGGGAGCGTTCGCAGGGAGTGCTACAACGGAAAACGCCCCGACCGGCGGGACGGGGCGTTCTCTGACACAAGGTCTTGCGGAAAAAACACCGCATGTGCTTGATAAACTTCTGCGCTCGTAAAATCGTAACGCAGTCTTAATATTTGCCAGGGTCTAAGGTGAAATTACCTTTTAACGACCTTTGGCGCATTCACTAATTTCGAATTCAATCTGTACCGTTTCAATATCTACAATTTATCGAAACTTGCGTTGCCTGCCAAGGATCGTGTTGCGCGGTTCGGGCGGGGTCACTGAAATTCATTGTTTCATCCCAACTGAGGGATACTAACTTTTAGACAGGTTTGGGGGGTGATAGCCCCGATTTGAGGCTCTGGCGTCCACAGTGGGCGGCGAAGGCCACCTGTGCTGCTCAGTCACTTCTGTGAAATTTTCGCGAATGATTCGACGGATTCGCACGCAATTCGGGCAGGAAAACGAATTTAAATAAGAAAGCCCCGGCAAATTTACCGGGGCTTTCCACTATTGATGGCGGCAAGCTCAGCTTTGGGCGAGATTGCGCAACACATAATGTAGCACGCCGCCATGCTCGACATACTCGATTTCGACCTCGGTATCGATGCGGCACTTGATCGGGACGGTTTTCTCGGTGCCGTTCACATACTTGATGGTCAGCGGCACCAGACTGAGCGGCTTGAGGCTGCCAGCGAGGCCGCCGATCGAAAGGATTTCGTCGCCCTTCAGGCCCAGCGTCTTGCGATTGTCGCCGTTTGTGAACTCAAACGGGATGACACCCATGCCAACCAGATTGGAGCGATGGATACGCTCGAAGCTTTCGGCGATGACGGCTTTGACGCCGAGAAGGTTGGTGCCCTTGGCCGCCCAGTCGCGAGAGGAACCTGCGCCGTACTCGATGCCGCCGATGACGATCAGGGGCACACCTGCGTCCTGATAAGCCATCGATGCGTCATAGATCGACGTCTGTGCGCCGTCTGGTCCCTTGGTGTAGCCGCCCTCGACTCCGTCCAGCATCTCGTTCTTGATGCGGATGTTGGCGAAGGTGCCGCGCATCATGACTTCGTGGTTGCCACGACGCGAACCGTAGCTGTTGAAGTCTATCGGGGAGACCTGACGTTCGGTCAGGTATTTTCCGGCGGGCGTAGTGGCCTTGAAAGAGCCAGCAGGCGAGATGTGGTCGGTGGTGATCATGTCGCCCAGAAGCGCCAGTATCCGTGCACCGTTGATATCCGCGATCGTGCCTTTGGACTTGGACATGCCGCGGAAGTAGGGCGGGTTCTGGATGTAGGTCGACGTTGGCGGCCAGTCGTAGGTTTCCGACTCGGTCACTTCGACGCCTTGCCACTTGTTGTCGCCCTTGAAGACATCGGCGTACTTCTTGAGGAAGGCTTCCCGGGTCACGGTAGCGTGGACCAGATCGGCGATTTCCTTGTTGGTGGGCCAGATGTCTTTCAGATAGACCGGCTTGCCGTCTTTCGAGGTACCGATCGGGTCGTTGGTCAGGTCGATGTTGATGTCGCCTGCGATGGCATAGGCCACGACAAGCGGTGGCGAGGCAAGATAGTTGGCGCGCACATCGGGGGAGATACGTCCCTCGAAGTTGCGGTTACCTGACAGGACCGAGACGGCGACGAGATCGTTCTCGTTGATCGACTTGGAAATTTCGGGTTGCAGCGGGCCAGAGTTGCCGATGCAGGTGGTGCAGCCGTAGCCTACGAGGTTAAAGCCAAGCGCGTCGAGGTCTTCTTGCAGGTTGGCGGCTTCGAGATATTCGCTGACGACCTGCGATCCGGGCGCGAGCGAGGTCTTGACCCACGGCTTTCGGGTCAGCCCCAAGGCGCGCGCCTTGCGGGCGACGAGGCCGGCGCCGATCAGCACGTAGGGGTTCGAAGTGTTGGTGCAAGACGTGATCGAGGCAATTACTACCGAGCCGTCGCGCAATTTGTAATCCTGACCATCGACCATCGCTGCCTTGCGAGCATCGCGGGCGGCGGTGACGACGCCACCTTCGTCGGCCATCTCCTTCGCTTCTTTCGAGACGTCGATGCCACGATAATCGCAGACGACCTTGTAGAAGCTGGAGGCGGCTTGGGTCAGCGGGGTGTAGTCCTGCGGGCGCTTCGGGCCGGAGACAGCCGGTACGATCTCGGCCATGTCGAGTTCGAGGGTCGAAGTGTAGATCGGCGCATAGTCCGCACCGCGCCACATGCCGTTTTCTTTGGCATAGGCTTCGACAAGTGCAATGCGCGCCTCGTCGCGGCCGGTTTGGCGGAGGTAGCGCAGGGTTTCATTGTCGATCGGGAAGAAGCCACAGGTGGCGCCATATTCGGGAGCCATGTTGGCGATGGTGGCGCGGTCGGCTAGGGGCAGGTTGTCGAGGCCGGGGCCGTAGAATTCGACGAACTTGTTCACCACGCCATGCTTGCGAAGCATCTGGACGACTTTCAACACCAGATCGGTGGCAGTGGTGCCCTCCATCATCGCGCCGGTCAGTTTGAAGCCGACGACTTCGGGGATCAGCATCGAGACTGGCTGACCCAGCATCGCCGCTTCAGCCTCGATCCCGCCGACACCCCAGCCGAGGACAGCAAGGCCGTTGACCATCGTGGTGTGGCTGTCGGTGCCTACGAGCGTGTCAGGGTAGGCCACTTCAACGCCAGACTGATCCTTGTCGGTCCAGACGGTCTGGGCGAGATATTCGAGGTTGACCTGGTGGCAGATGCCGGTGCCGGGCGGCACGACACGGAAGTTCTGGAAGGCCTTTTGGCCCCATTTCAGGAACACGTAACGCTCCATGTTGCGTTCGTATTCGAGATCGACGTTTTTCTGGAAAGCGCGTGGGTTGCCGAATTCGTCGATCATGACCGAGTGGTCGATGACGAGATCGACGGGGTTCAGCGGGTTGATCTTTTGCGGGTCGCCGCCGAGCGCTTTGATCCCGTCACGCATCGCGGCGAGGTCGACAACGGCAGGGACGCCGGTGAAGTCCTGCATCAATACGCGGGCCGGACGGTAGGCGATTTCGCGGGGGTTCTTGCCACCTAGGGCTCCCCATTCGGCAAAGGCCTTGATGTCGTCGACCGAAACGGTGCGACCGCCATCTTCGAAGCGGAGCATGTTCTCAAGCACCACTTTGAGTGAAGCGGGGAGCTTGGAGAAATCGCCGAGGCCAGCAGCCTGTGCGGCAGGGATCGAATAGTAGGCGATGGTCTTGCCGCCGGCAGAAAGTGTGCGGCGGGTCTTGGCGGTATCGGTTCCGGTGACAATGGTCATGGCTACTCCCTTCGGGCGGGTGGCTCGGTCTTGTGCACTTTGGCTAATGCCCCACGTGCGCGTCTTGTTCAAGTGAATCTGGTGGTCGTTGTATACAGTGGTATGCAGATTTCTGCAAGTGCCACAGAGGGCTAGCAACGAGCAGACTTAAGGCAGAGATTGTGACAAAGCATTCACGTTATCTTGCGTGTCCGATGGGCAGGGTTGATTGGCTCTTGGGCTTCAAGTCCACTAGGTTTTACAGGGGATCGGGCGTGGGCAGCGCCTGTCGAATGGTACGGACAAAATGAGATCGACTTTAGTGACGTTTGCGGTGGCGATGCAGGTTTTATCCGGCGCAGCAATGGCGCAATCAGCGGATCACCCAGCAGTAATCGAACTCTATACGTCGCAGGGCTGTTCTTCTTGCCCGCCTGCAGATGCGCTGCTCGCGCAGATGGCCGCGCGGGATGACGTGATCGCGTTGGCTCTGCATGTCGATTATTGGGACTACATCGGCTGGAAGGATACCTTCGGAAACGAGCGGTTCTCCGCCCGGCAGAAGGCTTACGCACGTGCTGCTGGCGAACATATGGTCTACACGCCTCAAATGATCATCAATGGCCGCGCCTCGATCGTAGGTGCAGATGGTGCAGATCTGGCAGAAGTGTTGGCTCCGGCGGCGGACAGTTCGGCACCGGATCTCAGCCTGACACGGTCTGGCGGCACCCTTCAGATCCGCGCCACTTCAGTCGGGCCGTTGCCAGAGGGCACCGTGGTCCAGTTGGTGCGCTATATTCCGCGGGCAGACGTGGCCGTCGACCGTGGCGAAAATGCCGGACGGACGATCACCTACACTCATGTGGTGATGAGTTGGAATGTGCTTGGCAAATGGAACGGCGCTTCACCCTTGTCGCTGAACGTACCTGCCGAAGGTGATCAGCCCGCCGTGGTGCTGATACAGGCTCCGGGGCCGGGGCCGATTCTGGCGGCTGCGGAAGTCCGATAAGACCTATTTCCAGCGGCGGTGAATCCAGAACCACTGGCCGGGTCGGGCGCGGATGCGCGCTTCGAGGCTGCGGTTCAGGGCTTCAGTCATGGTCACGGGATCGGATGGCGGAATTGGCGCTTCGAGATCAATGGTGAAGTCGAGGCCATTCGGCTCGCGGGTCGCGTAGAACGGGATCAATACGGCGTTGTAGCGAAGTGAAAGCTCGGCAGCGGACGTTGCGGTGCGTGCAGGTTTGCCCATGAAGTCCATCGGGCTGGCTTCCCTGACGAACTGGTCGAAGAGCAGCACAAGTTGGCCGCCAGTCTTGAGGTGGCGGACAAAGCCTGTGGTGCCGCGTGGGCCTTGAGGGAAGACCGGGCCGCCAAAAGCCTCCATGGTGCGGACGTAGTGTTCATTGAAAAAAGCGTTTGCCATCGGGCGGTAGAGGCCACCGATGTTGTAGCCACGTGAGACAAGCGCGGCGCGAGCGGCTTCGTAGTTGCCGAAATGCCCCGAGACGAGGATGGCGGGGCGACCGGCGTCGCGGGCGGCCTCGAGCGCGGCAAAGCCTTCGCCGTTGATGGGGTTCCCCGACATGCGCGCCATCAGTTGACGCGACGAATAATTCTCGATCAGGGTGCGGCCCGCGTTGTCGCATGCCTCATCGGCGATGCGGTTGCGCTCGTCATCGGACAGAGCGGGAATGATCATAGCGAGGTTGTTACGGGCCCGGGTGCGATAACCTGCGAGGGGGGCTATCACCTTGCGGGTCAGCCAGCCGATATAGGGAATGCGCATGGAATAGGGCAGTGCCAGCGCCAGACGGATCACGCCGCGCAGGGCGATGTTGGCGAGGTAGTCAAGACGCTGCTGTTCTTCGGATCTCGGGGGTGCCATGTCCGGCCGGGTCTTTCTGTAGTGGGCTGGCCGTCAGGAACGAGCCTGGCGCGCCAGTTGGGCTTCGCGGTGCCAGACATAAAGGCCCGCCCCCGCGATCACAAGCGCACCAAGAATTGTCATGGCGTCTGGCCGCTCGGCAAAGAAAAGAAAGCCCCAGATCGTGGCGAGGACGATGCCGGAGTAGCCGAAGGGCGCAATGACCGAGGCTGGCGCGGTGGCGTATGCGCGGATCAGGCAAAGTTGGCCGAGCGTGCCGAGAAGACCGATGCCAATAAAACCCGCGAAATCATGCATCCGGATCGGGGTCCAGATGAAGGGCAGGATGGCGGTCGTGATGAGGGTGCCAAACAGAGCGGAATAGAAGAGTGAGGTCCATAGGCTTTCGTTCGGGCCCATCGCGCGGGTGATGAGCGCAAAAGCGGCGAAGGAAAAGGCGCATGCAAGGGGGAGGAGGGCTGCGGGGGAAAAGACTTCAGTTCCGGGGCGGATGATGATCATGGCGCCGGTCAGGGCGACGGCAATGGCGATGAGGCGGCGGGGGCCAAGCCGCTCGCCGAGAAAGAGGCCAGCGCCAAGGGTGATCAGCACGGGGTTGATGTCGGAAATCGCTGTGGCAGAGGCGAGGCTGATGAAGGGGAGTGCGACGAAGAAGAATGCGGACGAGGCGAATTGCAGAACCGAGCGTAGGCCCTGCATGACTGGATAATGTGTGCGAAGCACGGTGCCGATTCGGGGCAATACAAGGACGGTGATCAGCGCGGTCTGGCCGAGATAGCGCATCCAGACAACTTGCAACGCGTGATAGCCTTGGAGGATAAGGTGCTTAGCAAGCGCATCCATCAGCGTGAAAATGAGGATTGCCAGCATATTGAGCAAGATGCCCTGAAGATTGGGCGACGCGTTACGGAAAAAACGTAGCATAAGGGCGCATCCTCTGGCGACGGATCAGCCCGCCGATCCGGGTCAATTTGCGCCAATCGGGGTCAGGATTTGCCCCGTCAGGCCAAGAAGTATGCGGGCCGTCGGACGAGAACAAGGGCAGAAAGAAAGGCCCGGCCAGTGGTATCTGGCCGGGTCTGGTGAGTAGGCAGAAGTCGCTGGGATCAGAACCCGGCCTTGATCTTTTCGAACTCGGCAAGCTGGCGTTCGCGCAGCGCGGTGTCGTTCGGCACCTGCGGCAGGACCGGCACGGTGATGGCGCCGAGACCCGCATCATCGAGCACCTGCTGGTCCATTGCCTTCATGGCTTCGACGTTGGAATGGCCGTAGCCGATGGCTTCGACAAGTGCCGGAGCGGCGTCAGGGCGCAACCACGAGTTCACGAAGTCATAGGCCTTGTCTTCCTTGCCGGGGCCGTCCTTCATGTTGACCATCCCGCAGAACCAAGTCGAGATGCCCTCTTTCGGAGCGCGCTGGAAACCGACTGGGTAATTGTCTTGCTTGAGATAGTTCACGCCGTCGTTCCAAGACCAGGCGATGAGCACTTCTCCCGAAGCCATGATCTGCGACATCTCGGCCGGGTCATTCCAGTAGGAACGAACGTTGGGGTGAACCTTGCGCAGCCAGTCGGCTGCAGCCTTGAACTGGTCATCGGTGATCACGGTCCAGTCGGTCACGCCGGTGGCGAGGTAGGCCAATGCCCAAACGTCGTCCGAGGAATTCGGCAGCGACACGCGGCCTGCGTATTTCGGATCGGCGAAGACTTGCAGTGACGCAACGTCGGCTTCAGGGACTTCGTCCTTGTTATAGGCGATGGCCGTTACGCCCCAGT
>JBATMT010000198.1:0-8374 GCA_049289975.1 Paracoccaceae bacterium
TCCCCCACTCTGTCCCCCGAGGGCATGGTACTCCGATAGAAGCGAGGCAAAAACTCTAGTCCTACGATGAAAATCGAAATTGAACTGTCATAGATGTTAGCAACTGCCATGCATTGCTGTGCGTCCATAGAAATAGACCGACGCAGGCAATGGGAAACTCCTCCACCGATAAGCCGTTCTTCTCCTTAAAGTAGGCCGCGCACTCCCCCTGCCCGTAGACGCAATAGTATCGGTACAACCGCTCGTTTTGCAGAAAATTGCGCAGTCAAAAGAACTGCCGGTGGACGTAGCGCTGCATCTCGGTGATGTCGATGACCCGGATTTTGTTTTCGGCATCCTCCGCCTTTTTAAAGAGGTTTATCAGAATGCAGGCCATTTCGAACTCGAAATACCGAGCCGGGATGACGTTCGGCGTCGTCTTCGGGGTCGAAAGCATGTGCAGTAGCAGGCTCTCAATTTCCCACTTCAGGGCGAACGCCATGTCGCCAATCTTGGCCTTCGCAGCCGATGGCGGATATTTGAGGTACTGGCTTAGGTTGGGAGGCATATCGCTTTGAAATACATTCACCGCCCACAACAGTTGCAACGTCTGCACGTCGCTACACTGAGACAGCAGATGCTGTTAGAAGAAAGTCAATTGAAGCCGGAAGCGTGGCGGCCTAAATTTGCGCGATGACCAAACGCTCCCTGTTCCGCTACTTCAAGACCTCGCCTGAGGTGATCCGCTTGGCCGTTATGCTCTACATGCGGTTCCCTCTATCCCTTCGCAACGTCGAAGACCTGCTCCACGAACGAGGTGTGGAGATCAGTCACGAGACAGTACGCTACTGGTGGAACAGGTTCGGCCCGCTCTTCGCTTCTGAGATCCGGCGAAGGCGCGCGCAGGGGCTGCGCCAGGTGAGCCGCTGGCGATGGCACCTTGACGAGATGTACGTGAAGATCAACGGAGAGACGCACTATCTTTGGCGCGCTGTCGATTACGAAGGTGAAGTCCTGGAGAGCTTCGTGACCAGAAAACGGGATTGCAAGGCTGCATTGAAATTCCTCAAGAAAGCGATGCGCCGATACGGCCGACCAGTCGAGATCGTCACAGATCGCCTGCGCTCCTATGCTGCCGCCCTGAAGGACCTTGGCCGCGGCGATGACCGCGAGATGGGTCGGTGGGTCAACAACCGTGCCGAGAACTCACATCTGCCGTTCCGAAGGCGGGAGCGGGCGATGCTGCGCTTCCGCCAAATGCGAAGTCTGCAGAAGTTCGCCTCAGTGTATGGTTCGATCTACAACAACTTCAATCAGGAACGCGCGCTCTACTCCCGAGAAAACTTCAAAGCCAACCGTGCCGCTGCTTTGATCGAGTGGCGCGGCCTCCTTGCTGCCTGAAGCCGGGCGGGAGTAAGGGATTCTGAGACGAGTTCGCAATAGTCTGACAGCACCTTCAGGTTAGGTGTTTTACGACTTTTGTTGCTTGAGGTTCGGTGTGGCCCATATCAGTGGAAATCCCTTGATGCCGGAATAATGCGCGCATTTCGGGGGTGGCGGTGAGTGGGCGCTGGTATCGGGTTTCGCACTTCATCGGAACGGGAGATTGGCGGCAGGAGGCTTCGATCCGACAGGCGTAAAAGAGTATCGCTGCGGTCCTGCAGGGTGTCCACAACGATATGGGTTACGCCAGAGACTGGGTCTCGTTGCAGGCGGCCCGTCACCTGCATGAGTCGAGCTGTCATGATGACCTTGCGAAAGTTGGCCATAACTTTGGGCCAGACCACCAGATTGGCGACGCCGGTTTCATCTTCCAATGTGATAAAACAGACACCCTTTGCGCTGCCAGGGCATTGGCGGACCAATACCAGACCGGCCAGTTGCAAGCAGCGGTTGTTGTGAATCTTTCCTAGATCCGCAGCAGTCACGAACCCCTGTCGAGTCATGCTGGAGCGCAGGAATACCATTGGATGTGCCTTCAGTGACAGGCGCAATGTCTGATAATCGGCCACCACATGCTCGCACAGTGGCATTTGTAGCAGCGGGGTCAGTGGCTCTCCCCCCTCATCTTGTCCTGGCTGGAACAGCGGCAGGTCGGGCGCATCGTGCAGCGCCTTGGCTTCCCATAAGGCAGCGCGGCGGTCTAGCCCCATAGACCGGAAGGCATCGGCGGCGGCCAGTGTGCGGATGGTGCGACCATTCAGCCGGGCGCGGGTGGCCAGATCGGCCAGGCTGGAAAAGGGCTCGTCGCGGGCCATGATCAGGCGCGCTGTCGCCTCTCGGGCCATGCCATCCACCTGTCGCAACCCAAGACGCAGGGCAAAGTTATTGCCGGAAGGTTCCAGCGTATTGTTCCAATCGCTGAAGTTCACGTCGGCGTCGCGCAGTTCGACACCGTGCTCGCGCGCATCACGGACAATCTGGGCCGGAGCATAGAACCCCATCGGTTGAGAATTCAGTAGTGCGCAGGCGAAGGCCGCCGGATAATGACACTTCATCCAACTAGAGACATAAACCAGCAACGCGAAGCTGACGGCATGGCTTTCAGGAAAGCCATAATCACCGAAGCCTTTGATCTGGTTGAAACAGCGATGGGCAAATTCGGGATTATAGCCTCGGTTGATCATGCGGCCGACCATCAATTCTTCCAACGCCCCGATAGTGCCGTGCGAACGGAAGGTCGCCATGGCGCGCCGCAACTGATTTGCTTCTTGCGAGGAGAACTCGGCGGCGACCATCGCGATCTTCATTGCCTGTTCCTGAAAGATGGGCACTCCTTTTGTACGACTCAAAATATTGCGTAATTCATCGGGATCATGCGGTGGCTTCGGCGAGGGGTAATCTTCTGGCTCTGAGCCGTCGCGCCGCCGAAGATAGGGATGCACCATGTCGCCTTGAATAGGGCCAGGGCGCACGATGGCAACCTCAACAACCAGATCGTAGAACTTTTCCGGCCTCAACCGTGGCAGCATGTTCATCTGCGCCCGACTTTCCACCTGAAAGACGCCGACACTGTCTCCTTTGCACAGCATCTCATAGGTTGGTTTGTCGTCAGACGGGATAGAGGCAAGATCGTGCGAGACACCGTAGTGGCTTTTCAACAGATCAAAGCATTTGCGGATGCAGGTCAGCATTCCCAGAGCCAGAACATCGATCTTGAGAATGCCTAATGCATCAATGTCGTCCTTGTCCCATTCGATGAAACTGCGCTTGGGCATAGCAGCATTGCCGATCGGTACTGTTTCATGCAGCGGACCTTCGGTGAGGATGAATCCGCCGACATGCTGGGACAGGTGCCGGGGCATGCCGATCATCTGTTCGGCCAGTCTGATCGTGCGCGCCATCAGGGGATCGGACAAATCCACCCCAGCCTCGGCCGAGTTTGCTTCACCCATGCTGGTGCCCCAACTGCCCCAGACTGTTTTCGCTAGCGCGGCGGTCACATCCTCGGACAGACCCATTGCCTTACCCACCTCGCGAATTGCGGAGCGCGGGCGATAGTGGATTACGGTCGCGCACAGGCCCGCACGGTGGCGGCCATACTTCTCGTAGATATGCTGGATTACCTCTTCGCGCCGTTCATGTTCGAAATCCACGTCAATGTCTGGTGGTTCGTCGCGGTCGAGGCTGATGAAGCGTTCGAACAGCACTTCCTGTTCTGCCGGGTCCACCGAGGTGATGCCCAATACGAAACACACCGCTGAATTGGCGGCAGAACCCCGGCCTTGGCAGAGGATTCCTTCTCCACGCGCCCAAAGAACGATTTCATGGATCGTCAGAAAATACTGTGGGATCGCCTTGATGCCGATGATGTCCAGTTCCTTGACCAGCAGGCTACGCACCTTGTCCGGCAATCCCGCAGTATAGCGCCGAGCCGCGCCTTCCCACGTCAGTTTTTCCAGCTGACTTTGTGCTGTTTCTCCGTATGGCACGGTCTCCATGGGGTAATGATAAGCCAGTTCGGTAAGACTGAATTTGCAGGCAGCGGCTACCTCGCGGGTGGAGCGGATGGCGTGGGGCCAGTCGGCGAACAGGCGCACCATCTCGGAGGGAGACTTCAGGTGACGCTCGGCATTGGCGTCCAGCAAAAAACCTGCCTGGTTGATCGTCACCTTCTGCCGGATGCAGGTCATAACGTCTTGCAACGGGCGGCGGTCAGGGGTGTGATAATGAACATCGTTCGTGGCAAGGATGTTCAAGCCATATGCCCGAGCCAGATGATCCAGGCGATTGATCCGCGCGCGGTCGCTGCTTCGATATAAGCGACTTACTGCGATATGGCGCAGTGTAGGCAGACGGCGGATCAACTCAGGCAAGCGGTGAGGCAAAGCCGCATCCGGGATCACGATCAGCTGTATACCTTCGCAATGTGCAGAAAGATCGGCAAGGGTAATGTCGCACACGCCTTTGGCCTGCCATTTCTCGTCAGCATCATGTCGCTTGCCCTTGGTCAGCAAGCTACAGAGCTGACCATAGGCGGCCCGGTCTCGGGGATAGGCAAGAAACTCTTCACCACTAACCAGGCGCAGGCGACAACCGATGACGGGGTGCAGGCCGGCCTTGAGCGCCTCAGTGTGAATACGCACTACCCCGGCCATCGTATTCAGATCGGCCACACCCAAGCAATCGTAGCCCAGAGCATGAGCGGTGGCCGCCAGTTCGCTGGCATCCGACGCGCCGTGCAGGAAAGAGTAGGGCGTAGTCACACCCAGCTCTACATATTCTGCGCGCGGATTGGGCGGGAAATTCCCTGTCAGTGTCTTGCGGATCGGGTGGCCATTCTCGGGCATCAGGCAAACATCCCGTGCAGAAACCAGCGGGGGGTACCTCCGCGGCCGTCATCATGCAGCCCTTCTCGATACAGCCAGAAGCGGTGCCCAGCCTCATCTTCGACCTTGAAGTAGTCTCGCAGGCGGGTACCAGGTTTGTCCTGCCACCATTCGGGCGCGATACGTTCGGGACCGTGGTAGCGCGTCACGCGATAGCTGCGTCGCCGCCACTGGAACTGGGCAGGCGGGCCTTCGGGTACGGCGTAAAGCACGCGAACCTCTTCAGGATAATCCAGCAGGCGATTGGGGCGTTCGGCCTGAATGATAGCGTTAGCAGGTGCTTTGGTCCGCGGAGCCGCCCGGGTTTCGGCGCGTTCGGGAATATGGCTGGCCACAGGCTGGAGCTGGGTCAGGCCATTGCGGCCAAACTGCGCTGTGAGCCGGTCGACTAGATGCGAAAGCTCGAGCGTGGCATCTACCCCACCCGTCAGATCAGTCTGTCGGGCGCCCAGAGTTTCGGTTGTAAGTGCTTCTAGCGATATAAGGTCAAAGCCAAAGCCTGGATCAATCCGCCCCAGGCGATCACGAAACAGAAAGCTCAGATGGGCAGGGTCTCGGCTTGCTGAAGCACAGGCAACCTCAATCCGGCTGATATTTCCATCGGTGCGATAGACGGTCAGGCGAAGGCGGCGTGCGCCGAGATGGGCATTGGCCAGTTGGCTGCAGAGTGCCTGGCACAAATCCGGCAGGTGATGAGTGGGATCAAAGATGGGTTCGGCCAGACGGACATCCGCACGAAAAACGGGCGGTGTATCGAGTGATGAAATGGGTTCAGGCAGATGGCCAGTCATCTGGTCTAGCCGGATCAGCGGGTTCTTCACCGGCACTGCCCGCGAGAACCTGCGTGCCAATGACAGGCGTGGCAAGGCGGCAAGATGGCCGATGGTTCGAAGACCCAGTCGGTTCAGAAGGAGCACAGTCTCCGCGTCCAGTCTCAGGGCGGCCACCGGAAGCGGTGCGGTATCGGTGCAAATCGCCCGAACCGGCCCGAACCGCGCTAGCGCCCAGGCGCGCCCCCATGTCGGTGCAAGCGCAAGTCGCGCTGAATAGCCCAAGGTGGACAAGCCAGCCTCGATATCGGCGAGCATTGCCGCTTCTCCTCCCCATAGATGATCTGCGCCAGTTGTGTCGAGTACCAATCCGCAGCCGCTGCCTGAGCCTGCAATCACTCCGTCATCGGCAATGGTCCAAGGGCACCAGCGGCGCGCCCAGAGAGCAAGGTGGTGTAGTGCTGTCCGATCGCCACTGGGGTCGGCAAAATCTACCTTGAGTGCTGGGCAAAGTGCACGCATGTCGGCCACCCGCATGCCTGTAGTAACCCCTCCCAGATGGGCCGCGCGGTTCACGGCATGGATCACCGGACCATGCGCGCCTTCAATCGCCAGCGCCTGTGGCAGATCATCCGGCAGTGTGTTGCTTGCCCTTGCCTGCGTCCTCTGCCAGCGTTCCATCGGGAACTGCGGCAACCAGATTGAGACGATCCTCCGTTCCACTTCTCGTCGCTCGACGCTCATGGCGCGCTACCCATTTTTTCGGTTTCCCGTCGCGTGACCTGAAGAGTTCGACCAGCCAGAGCGGATCGCCCGGCGCATGCGGATCGTCGAGGTTAGGCGCGGAGGGCAACGTGGCGATCCGCATGCGGTCGCGCGCTGCGCTGAGATCGACAGTCGCTGCTTGCCGGATCAGCCAGCAGGGCACGCCTGTCGTCTCTGCCCGCAAGATCAGCCTTTTCATGCTGGTAAAGTTCACGGCCGCAGGATCGCCTCTGATTTCGGCGATCACCGCATCGAGTGCCTTGCAGCACAACCCCTCTTCGATAGCGGCCATCACATCCACGGGTCGGGAAAGCTGCATCAGCATCAGAGGTCTGCTCAGCCCAAGCCCCATCAGATAAGGCCGTCCGGTTTCGTGCTGCGCCAGACGGTCCTGTACCCAAAGTATCGCCCCGCTGCCATGACCAAGTTGCGCAATCACGAATCCCGCCGCTGCCACTTCGGCGCCGTTCGCAGGAAAAACTTCGGTCAGGGTTGCCCCTGTACGTCGCGTATTCTGGGTTGATGGCGGAAATCTTGTCATTGCAAAAGCGGGCGCCCGGAACATGGTACACGGAATCAGATCTAGATGTTCTTGTTTTGTTCTATTAATCCTTTGATGCGGGCTAGACAAGGCTGACAGTCGTCACCTTTGAGAAAACCGGCTAGAAGTATAACGTAGAAGTTGGGCTGAGTGACGCCAATTGTGCCGACCTCGCAAGCGAAAAATACAAAGTGCAGCCTTGCAGCCGCGCTGAGATTTTAGCCGTGCCGGCTGACTTTCAGTGGCCGACAGTTCGCATTGGCGTTCTGCTTCGTTGTGTTGTGCCCACACCGGGCGCCACACCAACCGGCGCGTTCGACGGTGCCAAGAGCGGCTTGCCGCGCACGATGTCGGCGGCGCGTTCGGCCAGCATGATGGTCGGCGCGTTCAGATTGGCATTTGGCTCGCTCGGGAAGACTGAACTGTCGATTACGCGCAGACCGTCGATCCCCCACACCTTTAACTCGCTGTCTACCACTGCCATTGCGTCTTCACCCATTCGGCAACTGCCGCAAGGGTGATAGGTGCTTTCCATGGTCTCGCGCACCCAGGCGTCGATTTCGTCGTCTTTCTGCACATCTGCGCCCGGTGCGATTTCGGCGCCGCGGTAGCGGTCGAAGGCGGGTTGGGCGACAATCTCGCGTGTCAGCCGCAGGCAGCGACGGAACCCCTCGCGGTCTTCCTCGCGATCGAGATAGTTAAAAAGAATGTCGGGCTGTTCAAACGGATCAGCAGAGCGCAGCCTGACGTAGCCGCGACTCTTGGGTTTGTTGGGCCCGGTAAGCACCATGAAGCCATGCCCCTTCAATGGCTTCTTGCCATCGTAACGCATGGCTGCAGGCAAGAAATGAAACTGAATGTCAGGCCACTGTAACGAGGCATCCGACCTGATGAAGCCGCCACTTTCAAAATGGTTCGACACCGACAGGCCGCGCTTGAACAATACCCATTCGGCACCAATCATGAAGCGGCTCCATAGCCCCATCTTGCCGTTCAGGGTGATCGGTTCCTTGCAAGTGTATTGGATGTATACCTCGGAATGGTCTTGCAGGTTCTCTCCGACCCCAGGCAATTCGTGCAGAACTGCGACGCCAGCCTCTTGGAGCACGGCGCCAGGTCCGATGCCGGACCGCTGCAACAGATGCGGCGCGGCGATCGGTCCGGCGGATATAAGCACCTCGCGGACGGCACGAGCGACGTGGCGCTGGCCTTGATGGTCGTATTCGACTCCGGTTGCCCGCTTCCCTTCCAGCAGGACCCGCCGGGTCATGGCGTGAGTGATCACTGTCAGATTTGGACGCGACATGGCGGGTTTGAGATAGGCATTCGCAGTCGACCAGCGCACGCCGTCCTTAACGGTCATGTGCATCGGGCCAAAGCCTTCCTGCAACTGGCCGTTCGGGTCGTCGGTAGTCACATAGCCCGCCTCGTGCCCTGCCTCAACGAAGGCGCGGTAAAGTGGATTTTTCATCTCGTTGCCTGCGTTGGTC
>JBATMT010000199.1:0-2492 GCA_049289975.1 Paracoccaceae bacterium
AAGCTACCGTGGAACAACTGTGAGCTCTGGATTTCGCGATCAGGCTACACAGGCGAAGATGGTTTTGAGATATCGGTCCCGAACGACAGTGCAGTAAGTCTTGCCGATGCATTGTCTGCCAATGCAAGCGTTCAGCCTATCGGACTCGGAGCACGGGATTCACTGCGACTTGAAGCTGGGATGTGTCTTTACGGCCATGACATCAATGAGTTCACGAGTCCTGTGGAAGCTGATTTGAGTTGGGCTATCCAGAAGGCACGACGCACCGGAGGTGCACGTCCCGGGGGATTTCCTGGAGCGGATCGAGTGCTTAGCGAGCTTTCTTCGGGACCGAGCAGGCAGCGACTTGGCCTGCGTCCGCAGAGTAGAGCCCCGATGAGAGAAGGCACTCAAGTTTATGCAACTGAAACCTCTGGCGAGCCGATTGGCTCAGTCACTTCGGGTGGTTTTGGTCCTTCGGTAGACGCACCGATTGCATTGGCATACCTGCCAAACGGCGTGACCGAGGGAGCGAAGGTATTCGGCGAAGTGCGAGGCAAAAGACTGCCCGCAATGGTCGTTCCGATTCCGTTCCACCCCACAAATTACAAACGCTGATCTCACAGGGAGCTGATCATGAAGTATACTGAAGAACACGAATGGCTGCGCGTCGAAGGTGATCTTGTGGTTGTCGGAATTACGGAACACGCTGCCGAGCAATTGGGCGACGTTGTTTTCGTCGAACTCCCCGAAGTTGAAACGATGCTCAGCAAGGGGGATGAGGCTGCAGTTATCGAAAGTGTCAAAGCTGCGTCAGATATTCTCGCGCCCCTCGATGGCGAAGTTGTAGAAGTCAACGACAAGCTTGTTGATAACCCGGCACTGGTAAACTCTGATGCACTTGGTGCGGCCTGGTTCTTCAAGATCAAGGTGGAAGACTTGTCTGTGCTGGACGACTACATGGACGAAGACGCGTACAAGGCGTTGATCGGCTGACGCAATTGAAACCACTGAAATCGTGATGCCGTCCGGACTGCGCGTGGCCCCGCCAGCATCCGGATCAAGTTCGGAGCTAAGGAATGACCTTTACGCCTATTGACTATCTTCCCTACGATTTCGCCAATCGACGTCATATTGGGCCCTCACCGGCCGAGATGGACGAGATGTTCAAGGTCCTTGGTGTCAAGGATCTGGATGAACTGATCGATCAAACGATCCCAAAGAGTCTTAGGCAGGAAAAACCACTAGATTTTGGGAAGCCCAAATCCGAGCGTGAACTTCTCTGGTTCATGAGGCAGGTTGCCAAAAAGAACAAGGTTTTCAGTTCTATGATTGGCCAAGGCTTTTATGGAACCGTGACGCCTCCGGCAATACAGCGGAACATACTGGAGAATCCTGCTTGGTATACGGCGTACACACCTTATCAGCCGGAGATATCTCAAGGCCGGCTAGAAGCCCTGCTGAACTATCAGACGATGATTTGCGATCTTACCGGACTCGAGATTGCAAATGCCTCTCTTTTAGATGAAGCGACAGCGGCAGCAGAAGCTATGACCATGGCGCAGCGTGTCGCAAAATCAAAAGCGATAACCTTCTTTGTGGATGAATATTGCCACCCGCAGAATATTGCCGTGATAAAGACCCGCGCAGAACCGCTCGGTATTAAAGTCAAGGTCGGTCCAATTTCCGAACTGGAACATGCCAAAGTCTTTGGGGCGGTTTTCCAGTATCCCGGAACGTATGGTCACTTGACCGACTTCACCGGTCACATTGCTTCGCTCCATGCCTCAGGAGCGATCGGTATTGTTATTGCAGATCCCCTAGCGCTCACGTTGCTGAAAGAGCCAGGCGCGATGGGTGCAGACATAGCAGTGGGTTCGACGCAGCGCTTCGGCGTTCCGATGGGATATGGCGGCCCGTCAGCCGCATACATGGCCTGCAAAGACGAACACAAGAGAAACATGCCAGGCCGCATTGTCGGCGTTTCTATAGATGCGCAAGGCGGAAAAGCTTATCGATTGTCACTGCAGACCCGTGAACAGCACATACGTCGAGAGAAGGCTACGTCGAATGTCTGTACTGCTCAGGCACTATTGGCAAATATGGCAAGCTTTTATGCTGTGTTCCATGGACCGGAAGGGTTGAAGGCAATTGCTCAACGTGTGCACCGCAAGACAGTGCGTGTAGCGAAAACTCTGGTGACGGCGGGTTTCAAGGTTGAGCCTGAGACGTTTTTCGACACGATTACCGTTGATGTCGGCTCTCTGCAGCAGGTTATCCTCAAGGCTGCGAGAAAAGAACGCATAAATCTTCGTGTCATCGGCAAAAGCAAACTTGGTATCAGTCTCGATGAAACGACACGCCGCGAAACTGTGGAACGCCTTTGGCGAGCATTCGGAATTGACAAGAAAGACAGTGACCTGACCCCAGACTACAGGATCCCAGACCCGTTGTTGCGGCAGACCGACTATCTGACCCATCCCGTCTTCCATATGAACCGCGCTGAAACGGAA
>JBATMT010000200.1:0-6381 GCA_049289975.1 Paracoccaceae bacterium
CACAACCGGGTCAGGATGGTTGTGGCGTCGTATCTGACCAAGCATTTGCTGACCAACTGGCGCGTGGGCTTGCAGTGGTTTGCCGATTGTCTGGTGGACTGGGACCCGGCCGCCAATGCACTTGGCTGGCAGTGGGTGGCGGGCTCGGGGCCGGATGCAGCACCTTACTTCCGGGTGTTCAATCCCGAGACGCAGGGCGAGAAATTCGATCCGGACGGACGCTATAGACGACAGTTCATCGCCGAAGGGCAGAGGTCGCCGGGTCGTGACGCTATGGGCTGGTTCGAGGCTATTCCGAAGTCATGGGGTCAACGACCGGATCAGCCATATCCGGCGCGACGCGTGGCCCTTGCAGCAGGGCGGGAGGCCGCTTTGGGTGCCTATGAGAGGTTCCGCAATGTGCACAAATGAAATCGTTGCTCACGGTGAATTGTTTTTGCTAAGGTTTTTCGAACCGGGGGGTGAGTGATGGAAGCGCAGCTTAGCACCGAAGGTCAGACCTCTTTGCCGCGTTACTTTGTGCAAGTGTTTCGTATCACGCAGAGTTTGAAGAATGGCAGGCTTGATTTCGTCATGCCCGATGGGAGGCGTTTTCGTGCCGAAGGCAAGGCGTCGGGTCCTGTCGCAGAGATCCATGTCCATGACGAGGATATCTTCGCGCGTCTGATCCGTGACGGCGATCTGGGGTTTTGCGAGGCCTATCTGGAAGGCGGCTGGTCGACACCCGACTTGCAGGCGTTCATGGATCTTGTGCATGCCGACAACGAGGGCGTGTATGACGGGTTCCCAGGTATGGGACTGGTGCGGTTTCTTGAAAAGGTTCGTCACGCCCTGCGTGGCAATACGCGGAGACAGGCCAAGAAGAACATTTCGTATCACTATGACCTCGGCAATAATTTCTACTCGCTTTGGCTTGATGACACGATGACCTATTCCTCGGCGTTGTTTCAGTCCGGGCAGGACAGTCTGGAAGCGGCGCAGCGGGCGAAGTACGCGTCGATGGTGGACCGGATCGGTGTGCAACCGGGTGAACATGTACTGGAAATTGGCTGTGGCTGGGGCGGATTTGCCGAATATGCGGCAGGCGAGCGCGGACTGAAAGTCACGGGGCTGACGATTTCGCAGGCCCAGCATGACTACGCTGTAGCGCGGATGGAGCGGGCCGGACTATCGGACCGGGTTGAGATCAAGTTGCAGGACTATCGCGACGAGCGCGGCACCTATGACGGCATCGCCTCGATCGAGATGTTCGAAGCTGTGGGAGAAAAGTACTGGCCCATCTATTTCGACACGGTGCGCGAGCGTCTCAGGCCGGGCAGGAATGCCACTTTACAGATCATTACCTTGCAGGATCGTCGGTTCGAGATGTACCGGCGCAGCGTGGACTTTATTCAGAAGTACATCTTTCCCGGTGGGATGCTGCCATCGCCAACGGCGTTGAGGGAAGAAGTGAAGCGCGCAGGACTACAGCTTGTCAGCACATTCGAATTCGGCGAAAGCTATAGTCAGACACTTCGGCGTTGGCATGATGTGTTCAATGAAAAGTGGGATGACGTGGCGAAACTGGGGTTCGACCATAGGTTCCGTAACATGTGGAACCTCTATCTGACTTCGTGCGCCGGGGCGTTCCATTTCGGCAATTGCGATGTCACGCAGATCACCATGCAGAGGCCCGTGCGCTGAATGCCCACCGCTTCAAAATTGTTCGCTGCGTTCGGGCTTGCCCTCGTCGGGTTGTTCGCGGCTGAAATTTTCAAGCAATACATGCCGCAAGGCACGCAGTTTGGTGCGTTCGTGCCGGTGTCGGCGATTATCGGTTTGGTATGCGGGTGGCGGGTGCTGGGGCCCGAAACCGGGCGTGGCTATTGGGAATCTGCGAACGCGGGTTTGAAGGCGGCAATTGCGATGACGCTTGTGGCACTGGTCATCTTTTCGATTGAGGAGATGGTAGTGGTGGCGTTTCGAAAGATGTACGACGGGCCAATGGAGGCCGTGATTGGTGCCATCAGCATCGGTGTCGGCTTTGTCCGCAAGATGTTCGTGCCTGATGTGCTGGCTGTCATTTTTGGCGGCGGCATGCTTGCCGGTTGCCTGAGCGAATGGGCATCGCGCCGCTGGCGCTGAGCGAAGGACTTTCCGTGGCAGATTACTTTTTCTACGGCACGCTGTGCCACAGGCCGCTTCTGGAGTCAGTTCTGGGGCGTACTGTACTCGTGGTTGCGGCGCGCTCGCCGGGTTATCAGGCGTTTTGGGCAAAGGGGCAGGCCTATCCGGTGCTGGTCGAAGGCGGCGATGGCGCAGTTGGAGTATACGTACCCGGACTGAGTGATGCAGACGTGGCAAGGCTCGCCTTCTATGAGAACGGGTTTGACTACCGGACGCGGGATCTGGCTGTCGAGACGGCAGGGGGCGAATTGTCGACCGCAGAGGTGTTCTTGCCGGGCGGGATGTCCGAGCTTTCGGACCTGCCATGGCGTCTTGAGGATTGGGTCAAGGTCTGGGGCGAAACGGCTGTTGCGACCGCCGAGGACTTCATGGCGCATTTTGGCAAGTCCGATCCGGCTGCGGTGCGGCGGCGCTATGGTCAGATGCTGGTGCGCGGGTCGTCACGGGTCCGGGCCAGTCGGCTTCGGGAAGGCTCCCAGTCATTGCGCCGAGAGTACCGGGGCGGCGATGTGGACCGGCTGGCGCTGATGCATCCCTACAGCGGTTATTTCGCGGTCGAGGAATATGACCTGCGTTTTCGCCGTTTCGACGGCACGATGAGCGAGGTTCTGAACCGAGCGGTGTTCATTTCGGGCGATGCTGCGGTAATCTTGCCATACGATCCGGTGCGCGACCGAGTCATGGTGATCGAGCAGTTCCGGGCCGGGCCTTATGCGCGCGGCGATGCCAACCCGTGGCTGATCGAAGCGGTTGCGGGGCGGATTGACGGTGGTGAAACGCCAGAGGCGGCGGCGCGACGCGAAGCGCAAGAGGAAGCCGGACTTGAGTTGCGAGACTTGCTGGTCGGGCCTTCCTACTACCCCTCACCGGCAGCAAAAGCGGAATACATCTATTCCTTTATCGGCATTGCCGATCTGCCGGAAAGTGCGGCGGGCATAGGCGGGCTGGACGTCGAGGCAGAAGATATTCGCAGTCATGTCATTCCTTACGAACGTCTGACCGCATTGATGGCCAGTGGCGAGGTCGACAATGCGCCGCTGATGATCCTTGTTCAGTGGTTGGAGCGCATCCGGCCTGAATTGCGTGCCGCTTCAGTATAATCCTAATGAGTGGCCACTGCCCTTGACCGCATGGCGGCTGGCCAGTTTGATGA
Source organism: Paracoccaceae bacterium (assembly GCA_049289975.1). GTDB lineage: Bacteria > Pseudomonadota > Alphaproteobacteria > Rhodobacterales > Rhodobacteraceae > TMP-24. The sequence continues at coordinate 3,320 of JBATMT010000200.1, forward strand.
GGCAAGATTTTTCAGGAGGCAGGTATGTTTCGGGCATTGGTCGTAGAAAAGGATGACACTGGGGCAACACATGCCAGTGTCCAGACCCTGGGCGACGACCGGTTGCCTGAGGGTGATGTGACGGTTGCGGTTGAATATTCGACATTGAACTACAAGGACGGCCTTTGTTTGGGGTCGGGCGGCGGGTTGGTTCGGACGTGGCCACATGTGCCGGGTGTCGACTTCGCGGGCATCGTCGAAGAAAGCCGAGATCCGCGTTACAAGGCGGGTGATTTGGTGATCCTGACCGGATGGCGCGTTGGCGAGGTCTGGTGGGGTGGCTATGCCGAGAAGGCGCGGGTGAAGGCCGATTGGCTGGTCCACATGCCAGAAGCGCTGACGACCCGGCAGGCAATGGCGGTGGGGACCGCGGGATTGACGGCAATGATGGCGGTCATGGCGCTGGAAGATCACGGGTTGATACCCGGCCAGGGACCGGTCCTGGTGACTGGCGCGGCCGGTGGCGTGGGGTCAGTCGCGACGGCGCTACTGTCCGCACTTGGCCATGAAGTGGCGGCAGTTACTGGACGACCCGAGACAGAAGTCTATCTGCGTGATCTGGGTGCGAGCCGGATCGTGGCGCGTGAGGAACTGGCAGAAACCGTGAAGCGGCCACTTGAGACGGAGACATGGGCGGGCTGTGTTGATGCGGTGGGCGGGGCGATGTTGGCGCGTGTGCTTGGGCAGATGAAATACGGAGCGTCAGTCGCAGCGGTGGGCCTTGCGGGTGGTTCGGCGCTGCCTGCGACAGTCATCCCGTTTCTGCTTCGCGGCGTGAACCTGTTGGGGATCGATTCGGTGATGCGTCCCTATGCGGACCGTGTGCGGGCGTGGGACCGTATCGCACGCGACCTGCCGATGGCGCGACTTGAAGATATGGTTGTGCCTGCGGGTCTGGGAGACCTGCCCGCGCTTGGTGCCGCAATTCTCAAAGGTGGTGTGCGGGGCAGGGTCGTGGTTGATGTGCGTCAGTAGCTGCGAATCAGGCCGACGAGGCGGCCCTGCACTTTGACCTGGCCCTCGGGCAGCACGCGGGTTTCGTAGGCCGGGTTTGCGGCTTCCAGTGCGATCATGTTGCCACGACGGCGGAAGCGCTTGAGCGTTGCCTCATGCCCCTCGACAAGGGCCACAACGATGTCGCCGTTGTCGGCGGTTGATTGTTCGCGAATTACCACGACGTCTCCGTCATTGATGCCGGCTTCAATCATCGAGTCGCCCTTGACTTCAAGAGCGTAGTGCTGGCCGCGGCCGGATAGCATCGAGCTTGGTACAGATATGTGATGCGAAACTTCCGAGATGGCCTCAATCGGGACACCGGCCGCGATGCGACCCATGACCGGCAGTTCCATGACGCCCAGAGCCTCCACCGGGATCGCCTGACGCGGCGGATCGGTACGGTCACCCTTTATGACGCGCGGGTTGAAACCAGGCCTTTCCATCGCGTCGGGCAGCTTGACGATGTCGATGGCACGGGCGCGGTGGGCGAGGCGGCGGATGAAGCCTCGTTCCTCCAATGCGGTGATCAGGCGGTGGATGCCGGATTTGGAGCGCAGATCGAGCGCATCCTTCATTTCGTCGAACGAGGGCGGAACACCATCGCGAGCGACGCGTTTTTGAATGAAATCCAGAAGTTCCAACTGCTTGCGGGTCAGCATTGCGACTGGTTCCTTTTGCCGATGACCACGTTGTTCCTCGCATGTTCTATGCGTGTTCCTGATTTGTGTCAATCGGTTGTGGATAACTTCGCACTCAGAGCGACAGGTAGGACACCAATGCGCCAGAGGGCAGTGGTCCGTCTTGAATGGGTCGGATGAGCAAAGCGTCAGCCTCTGACAGGATCGACAGAAGTGCAGAATCCTGCCGGTCAAACGGCGTGATCTTTGGCACACCCTCGCTGGGAGACAGGCGCGCGCGCATGTAATGAGTGCGCGGGCCATTGGCATCGACGGGGGCACCAAGGCGCGCCATTTTGGTTTCATGTCGTCCAGCAAGTCCTTGCATCTGCGCAAGAAGTGGCAAAAGAAAAAGATGTGCACAGACGATGGCCGAAACCGGGTTGCCGGGCAGCCCCAGCAGGATTGACCCGCCAAGTTTGCCTGCCATCAATGGTTTGCCGGGGCGCATGGCGATTTTCCAGAACGCGCGCTCCAGCCCGAGTTCAGTGGCGATCTTGCCCACCAAGTCATGATCCCCGACCGACGCCCCGCCGATGGTCACGATTACGTCGGCACCTTCTGCCAGACCAAACACATAGCGGAGCGAAGCGTCGCTATCACGCGCGATGGGCAGGAGACGTGCCTCGGCTCCGGCGGACTCGGCCAGTGCAGCAAGCGCAAAGCTGTTAGACGCGACGATCTGGTCGGGCCGCGGAATTTCGCCGGGCATGACCAGTTCGTCGCCGGTCGCAATGAAAGCAACGATCGGCCTGCGCGCAACGTTGACCAACGGTTGGTTCATCGAGGCGATGAGGGCGAGGTCAGCCGGCCGAAGGCGGCGCGGGGCAGAGAGCTCGTCGCCTTCGCGAAAATCCTGTCCAGCGGGGCGAATATTGGTGCCGCTCTCTAGCCTGCCTGACAGGGTAATCCTGCCTCCGTCAAGGGTAACGTCTTCCTGAAGCACAACACGTTCGGCGCCTAGGGGCACAGGTGCGCCAGTAAAGATACGCACAGCCTGTCCGGGTGCCAGTGCGCCAGCGAAGGCATGGCCAGCACCAGCCTCGCCAATGACGCTGAGAGTGGCACCATCAATGTGGTCGGCCTCCAAGATGGCGTAGCCGTCCATCGCGGAAGCGGCAAAGGGCGGCTGGGTCAGGCAGGCGGAAACAGGTGTTGCGAGAACTCGGCCAGAGGCCTTGCGAAGAGGTAGGGTTTCAGACGGGAGGGTGGACGCCAGACCTAAAACGCGGGCAAGGGCTTCCTCGACCGAGATCACAACTTTGCCTCGTAACGACCGGATTTTCCACCTTCTTTCAGGACCACACGTAGGCCGTCAATGGTCATGCTTTTCTCTGCTGCCTTCAGCAT
>JBATMT010000201.1:0-1623 GCA_049289975.1 Paracoccaceae bacterium
GATCTCGGATGCGCTCGACTTCATGTCTGCCGCTGGCATCAATTCCGATTCTGCGCCCTCGCTGGCAGCGGTCGATTTCTACACCAGCCACGAGGCGCTGCTTCTGGAGTATGAAGAGGCCCTGTGCCGCATCGACTCGACGACCGGCCTACCGGTAGCCGGCTCGGGCCACATGATCTGGATCGGCGACCGCACCCGTCAGCCCGACGGCGCACATGTCGAATTCTGCCGTGGCGTCCAAAACCCCATCGGCCTGAAATGCGGCCCGTCGCTGACGTCTGACGACCTCAAGGTGCTTCTGCGCAAGCTGAACCCCGAAAACGAGGCTGGTCGCCTGACGCTCATCGCCCGTTTCGGCGCAGGCAAGGTCGGTGACAACCTGCCACGCCTGATTCGTGCCGTACAGGAAGAAGGTGCCAACGTCGTCTGGACCTGCGACCCGATGCACGGCAACACCATCAAGTCGGCGTCCGGCTACAAGACCCGTCCGTTCGACTCGGTCCTGCGCGAAGTCCGCGAATTCTTCTCCGTACACAAAGCCGAAGGCACGATCCCTGGTGGTGTGCACTTCGAGATGACTGGCAAGGATGTGACCGAATGCACCGGCGGTGTCCGCGCCGTTACCGACGAGGACCTGTCAGATCGTTATCACACCGCCTGTGACCCACGCCTGAACGCCAGCCAGTCGCTGGAACTCGCATTCCTCGTTGCCGAAGAACTGCAAGATCGTCGCGCCATGCGCCGCGCCGCAGGCATGTGATCTTCACATCCCGGACAAGTTAAAAGGCGGTCCCTCGGGACCGCCTTTTTGTTATTTGCCGCCTTTCATCAACCGCAGATTCAGATTGCGCAGCGCCGATGGGGCAGGGGCCAGGTAGGTCGCCTGATCCTCTGCCAGCCCCGGCCCCGGCGTCCCGGTGCGATAGGCAGGCAGGGCTGGCTCGATTGCGGTTGTCACCACATGGCTCAGCCCGAAAAGTCTTGGTGTCGCGCCGATCATGCCCTCTGTCTCGATGCAGCCGATGGCGCGGCTGATGTCGCCCAGATCGCTTTGCAAGGGCAAGATCATCATGCGGGCGCTCAGGGGCGGCTGACCCGCGCCCATTGCCGCCGTCAACGTCAGTTCGACAATCTCGGGCTTGCGAAAGACATTCTCGATCACCTCCGCCGCCCGCGCCCGCGCCTCGTGCGAGAACAGCACCGTCACCGGCATGCCCCGCGCCTCCGCCCCGAACAGTTCGGTCAGATGCACCCCCGACAGCCGGAAACGTGCCAAACGCGGGCCGGTCCGCTCGAGGATGAAGGCATATTCCAAGGCCTGTTCGATGCCTCTCGGGTCTATCTCTGACCGAAGCGGCATCAGCCGGCCTTTCCTGAGCGCTTCCCAATATGCCCTGACCTGTGGACTGGCCCGATAGCGCATGGCGCGGCTCACCTCTGGGAATTGATATATGTTATCCAAAACTGAAACCTGTCTTACCGTACAAACGTGCTGTAATCAAAAACCGGACCACCCCGGCCCTTGATCGCGTTTGCCGCGGTGCACAGGCTTTGTTAACCCTAGGGTCGGGATGGTTTCCGAACCGTTAAATAGCGCGAAGCCAAGGCATCCGGGGATAGAAA
>JBATMT010000202.1:0-8581 GCA_049289975.1 Paracoccaceae bacterium
GTCTGGCAGATAGGGCAGGTGTGCGACCTGCGGAAAGCTTGCGAGAAACCCGGGCATCGCTTCACCATAGAACATCATCAGCGGCGAGGCGGGCAGGTGGGCGCGCAGGTGCTCTTGTGCCATCGCCGTAAAGAACTCGTCACCCACCAGCTTGCGGACCACCGGGAAGGCCTGACGGAGCGCCTCGGTCAGGCCGACCGAGACGTTGTTGCGATAGACATTGAAGCGGCGTCCGGCGGGGCGGCCCTGTGGGTCGATCAGCCCGGCCGGGATTGGCCGATCCGCATCTAGAAGTGCAGCATGGAAGTCGAACTGGCTCATCGGTCTGCCTCGGTCAGGATGCCGACCGCCAAGGTTGCTTCGGCGGCGAGTGTCGGCCAGTCGGGGACGTCATTGTCCCATTCGATCAGCGTCGGCTTTGGACCACCTACGGCGATGGTGCGGGCGTAGAGCGCCCATACGGGATCGACGACTGGCTTGCCGTGGCTGTCGATCAACAGCGGGGCGCCCTGATCGTCCTGATCTTCGTCGTGGCCACCAAGATGGATCTCGCCAACCAGATGATGCGGGAAACGGTCGATGTAGGTGTCTGGATCGGTCTGGCGATTGGTGGAACTGACATAGACGTTGTTCACATCCAACAGCAGCCCACATCCAGTGCGACGGGCGATTTCTGCTAGGAAATCAATCTCATCCATGTCGGACTCTGCAAAGTCGAGGTAGACGGAGGGGTTCTCGAGCAACATGCGGCGGCCGACGGTCGATTGTACCTCGTCGATGTGGTCACAGACCCGCGCCAGTGTTTGCGCCGTGTAGGGCAGCGGCAGGAGATCGTTCAGGAAAGCGCTGTCATGCGTCGACCATGCGAGATGTTCGGAGAAACTCGCGGGCTTCAACCAGCCGCAGAGGTGCTTCAATCGGGCGAGGTGGTCGACGTCGAGTCGCCCCTCGCCACCAATTGACAGGCCAACGCCATGAACAGAGAGCGGGAAACGCTCGGCCAGATGGCGCAATTGTGCAAGCGGGCGGCCACCATCGCCCATGTAGTTTTCGGCATGGATTTCCAACCATTCCACCGGGCGCGCATCTTCAAGGATGTTGGAAAAATGCTGCGGCTTGTAACCGACGCCGGGGCGCGGCGGCAGGGCGTGGCGGCTGGCGTCAAGCATGGTGTGCTCCCTGCGGGATGGTGAGATGGTTTCCCCAACCCGAAGGCGGGGAAACCATTGGGGGATCAGCTCTTCGGCAGGTCGCGGTCGAGTGCTTCGAGCGCGCCCATGCGGCCGTCCGGGAGTTCCATCGTGGCGCAGGTGCCGGCCGGGACCAGCTTCCAGCTATTGCCCTGATAATCGACTTTCGAGGTGCCGGCGCAGGTGGTGCCGGGACCGGCGGCGCAGTCGTTCTGGCCGGCCATTGCAACGCCGAAGCACTTTTCCTTGGCTTCGTCTGCAGCGGCTGGGCTGGCGAGTTGTCCGGCCAATGCTGCGGCGAGGCTGGAGGCAATTGCGAGGGTCTTAACGGTGTTTGACATGAATTCTTCCCTTTGTTTGAGGTCTGTCTGATTATCGTTTCAGCACGGAAACCCTAGAATGCGGCGGCGGTCGCGTCCCACTCACGAAGCCGTGGCCCACATTCCTGTGATCGGCTGAATGTAGCCGACCCTGATGGGCCGGATCGGCGGAAAAACGAAACGGCGCCCCGATGGTGACGCCGTTTCCTTTCGATTTCAAGCTTTTGCGGCTCAGGCCAGGTCAGGTGGCAGGGCCTCGCTTGCCAACATCTTGACGGCCTCGTCAAAGCCAACTGTTTCAGTGCGAGTCTCGCCCAGACGGCGAACTGAAACAGTCCGCTCCTCGACTTCCTTCATGCCGATGGCAAGGATCACGGGCACTTTACCGACAGAATGCTCGCGGACCTTGTAGTTGATCTTTTCGTTGCGGGTATCCGCCTCGGCGCGGAGGCCTTGCGCCTTCAGCTTTTCGACAACTTCGTTCACATAGTCGTCGGCATCCGAGACGATGGAGGCCACCACGACTTGCCGCGGCGCCAGCCAGAATGGCAGTTTGCCCGCGTAGTTCTCGATCAAGATCCCGATGAAACGCTCGAACGAACCAAGGATTGCGCGGTGCAGCATGACCGGCCGGTGCTTGGCGCCGTCTTCGCCCACATATTCCGCACCAAGGCGCACCGGCAGGTTGAAGTCGGCCTGGAAGGTGCCGCACTGCCATTCGCGGCCGATGGCGTCAGTCAGCTTGAAATCGAGCTTCGGCCCGTAGAAAGCGCCTTCGCCGGGATCGACCTGATAGTCATTGCGGACCTTGCGGATGGCGTTTTCCAGCGCGCTTTCGGCTTTATCCCAGATTTCGTCCGAGCCAACGCGGACCTCTGGGCGGGTAGATAGCTTGATATCGAACTTCTTGAAGCCGAGGTCGTGGTAGATCGACGACAGAAGGTCGAGGAACTTGGCGCATTCGGCTTCGATCTGGTCTTCCGTGCAGAAGATATGCGCGTCGTCTTGGGTGAATCCCCGTACGCGCATCAGGCCGTGCATCGAGCCTGACGACTCGTAGCGGTGACAGGAGCCGAATTCGGCGAGCCGCAGCGGCAGGTCACGATAGGACTTGAGGCCCTGGTTGTAGACCTGAACGTGGCAAGGGCAGTTCATTGGTTTCAGCGCGTTGATGCGCTTTTCCTTGGCGCCGTCTTCGTCGACTTCGACGATGAACATGTTCTCGCGGTAGGCTTCCCAGTGGCCGGACCGCTCCCACAAGACGCGGTCGACCACCTGCGGCGTACGGATCTCCTTGTAGCCGGCGCGGCGCAGGCGGCGGCGCATGTAGTCTTCCAGTGCGCGGTAGATCGTCCAGCCATTCGGGTGCCAGAAGACCATGCCGGGCGCTTCTTCCTGAAGGTGGAAAAGCTCCATCTCGCGGCCAAGCTTGCGGTGGTCGCGCTTGGCGGCTTCCTCAAGCATTGTGAGATGGGCCTTGAGATCGTCGCGGTTCTTGAAGGCGAGTCCGTAGATACGCTGCAATTGCTTCTTGGTATGGTCGCCACGCCAGTAGGCGCCGGCGACCGACATCAGCTTGAACGCATCTGCCGGAAGCTGGCCGGTGTGCTGGAGGTGAGGGCCGCGGCAAAGGTCCTGCCAGTGGCCGTGCCAGTACATGCGCAATGGCTCATCGCCGGGGATCGCCTCGATCAGTTCGACCTTGAAGGGCTCGTTCTTGGCGACGTAGTGGGCGATGGCGCGCGAACGGTCCCAGACCTCGGTGCGGACGGGGTCGCGTTCGTTGATGATCGCCTTCATCTCTTTTTCGATGAGGCCAAGGTCTTCGGGCGTGAAGGGTTCGTCGCGGTCGAAGTCGTAGTACCAGCCGTTTTCAATGACCGGGCCGATGGTGACCTTGACCTCTGGCCAGAGTTTCTGGATTGCGCGGGCCATGACGTGGGCGAAGTCGTGGCGGATCAGTTCGAGCGCCTGTGCATCATCCTTCATCGTGTGGATGGCGATGGCGGCGTCATGTTCGATCGGCCATTGCAGGTCGAAATGCTTGCCGTCGATGGAGGCCGAGATAGCGGCCTTGCCGAGCGATGGCGCGATGGCGGATGCGACTTCCGCAGGGGTGACCCCCTTGGCGAATTCGCGTTTGTTGCCGTCAGGAAATGTCAGGGAAATCTGGCTCATGGCCTTCTCCTCGTCGGTTTGGCGCCTACGGGTGCGCCCGGTTGCGGGTTATGTCGCGCCTTCCTGCCGAAAGGGCGGTGCCTTGTCAACAGGGGGCGATGCCGGGGGTTCCACGCCCCGCCCCTCGGGGATATCTGTAGAAAGAAAATGAAGGGGAGTGCCGAGATGCCGGGGCGGTTGGTGACTGATGACGGACGCGAGATCGCCTATGACCAGACCGAGGGTCGCGGTCCGGGAGTGGTATTTCTGGGTGGCTTCAAGTCCGACAAGGAGGGGACCAAGGCGCTGGCGCTGGAGGACTGGGCGAAAGAACAGGGGCGGGCGTTCCTGCGGTTCGACTATTCCGGGCACGGATCGTCTTCGGGCGACTTTCTGGACGGCTCCATCGGTGACTGGTTCACGGATGCCCGCGCAGCGATCCTGACGCTTACCGTGGGGCCGCAGGTTCTGGTGGGGTCGAGCATGGGGGGCTGGATATCGCTGTTGATGGCGCGGGCGCATCCGGAGAAGGTTGCAGGACTGGTGACCATCGCGGCCGCGCCGGACTTCACCGAAGATTCGATGTGGGCCGGGTTTTCGGACGCTCAGAGGCAGGCGCTGCTGGCAGATGGGCAGGTGGCGCTGCCATCCGATTATTCGGACGAGCCCTATGTCATCACCCGGCGGCTGATCGAGGACGGGCGCGACCATCTGGTGCTGAGGACTCCGCTGGATTTGCCGTTTCCGGTGCGGTTTTTGCAGGGAACTGCGGACGAGGATGTGCCAGTATCTGTCGCCCTGCGGCTCTTGGATCATGTGACCGGGCAGGATATTCGGCTGACGTTGGTAAAGGGGGCGGATCACCGTTTCTCAACGCCTGACTGTCTAAGGTTGATCGAGACAACAGTGCTGAAGGTTCTGGCGAGGGGTGACGGTGTTCATGGGTAAGTTTACGAGGCGTGTGGTAAAACTCGTCGCGGCGGGTGCGCTGGCGGCGGCCGTGGTGTTTCAGTTCGGCGCGCGCGAGCCAGTAGATCTGGTTGTGCGCTTTGATTCCGACAGTTTGCCGAACGATCTGGACCGGTACCTTGCGGATGAGGAAGCGAAGATTCCGGGTCTGATGCCGGGTGCGGCCAAGCAGATCGTCTGGGCGGGGCAGGTCGGCACGCAGACAGACGTGGCCGTGGTCTATCTGCACGGGTTTTCGGCGACGTCGCAAGAGATCCGTCCGGTTCCGGACAGGGTCGCAGCGGCGCTGGGCGCAAACCTGTTCTATACTCGCTTTGCCGGGCATGGTCTGGCGGGCGACAAGCTGGCTGGCCCGACAGTTCAGGACTGGATGGACGACACTGCCGAAGCACTCGCCATCGGTCGTCGGCTCGGCCGAAAGGTGATCGTGATTTCAACATCTACAGGCGGCACTCTGGTGGCTGAGGCTGCGCGTGAGCCGGCAATGATGCAGGACGTGGCGGGGATTGTTTTTGTCTCGCCCAATTTCGGGATAAGGTCGATGGCGGCGCGGCTTCTGACATGGCCGTTTGCACGCTCGTGGGTGGGCCTGGTGGCCGGAGCGGAGCGGTGCTTTGCGCCAATCAACGAAGTTCAGGCGAAAAACTGGACGACGTGCTACCCGACAGTGGCGTTGTTGCCCGTTGCTGCACTGGCGGCGGATGCGGCCGTGGCAGACTACGGCACTGTGACTACGCCAGCGCTGTTTCTCTATTCACCGCAAGATCAGGTGGTGTCGCCGAGCGCCACCAAGACGGTCGCAGAAAGTTGGGGCGCAGCCCGTGAAATTCACGAGATCACCGTTGGGCCGGGTGACGATCCGTTTTCGCATGTGATTGCCGGAGATGCGCTCAGCCCCGGCATGACCGGGGCTGTGACGGAGTATATCGTGACGTGGGCGAAGGGTCTCTGACCAAGCCGATCAGACGGCGCGGATCGCCCCGCGCTTGGTTTTCGGCTCGTGGGTGCCGTTGTTGCGGTCGATGAAGTCGAGAACCAGCGGGCGGATATTGTTGCGCCAGCTCTTGCCGGCGAAGATGCCGTAGTGGCCGGCTTCCGGCTCCAGATGGCTGGCCTTCTTGGATTCGCTGAGACCGGTGCACAGCTTCAGCGCCGCAAGGCACTGGCCGGGGGCCGAGATATCGTCCTTTTCGCCTTCCACCACCTTGACCGCAACGTCGGTGATCTTGCCGATATCGACATGCTTTCCAGCGACGGTGAAGCTGTTGGTGGCAATCTCGCGGTTCTTGAACACACGCTCGACGGTGGAGAGGTAGAACTCGGCGGTCATATCCATGACCGAGAGATATTCGTCATAGAAGCGGTTGTGCTTGTCACGCTCGGACGCTTCGCCACGTGCGGCGCGGACGATCTGGTCCTGAAACGCCTTGGCGTGGGTTTCGGCATTCATCGAGATGAACGAGGCAAGCTGGAGGAGGCCCGGATACACAAGGCGACCGGCGCCGGAGTATTTGAAGCCGACGCGCTGGATCGCGAGGTGTTCCAACTGGCCCATCGTCAGGCGACGGCCGAAGTCGGTCACTTCGGTTGGAGCGGCGTCCGGGTCGATCGGCCCGCCGATGAGCGTCAGGGTACGAGGCTGCGCGGTCGGGTCTTCCTCGGCAAGGTAGGCGGTTGCGGCGAGGGTCAGTGGCGCGGGCTGGCAGATTGCCACAACGTTGATGTCAGGCCCGAGGTGGCGCATGAAATCGACGAGGTAGAGCGTGTAATCCTCGACATCGAACTTGCCCTCACTGACTGGAATGTCGCGGGCGTTCTTCCAGTCTGTCACATAGACTTCGCAATCGGGTAGCAGACTGGCGACGGTCGAGCGGAGGAGCGTCGCATAATGGCCCGACATCGGCGCGACGAGAAGCACACGACGCGCCATCGGCTCGCGGCCGGAAATGCGGAAGTGGATGAGATCGCCGAAGGCCTTGGACACCAGCGTTTCAATCGAGACGATATGGTCACGTCCATCGGCACCAACGACGGTGCGGATGCCCCAGTCCGGTTTGATGACCATGCGTGCGAAGCTGCGTTCGGTAATGCGACCCCAGGCCGACATGACCTTGAACATCGGATGCGGCACGAGACCCCAGACCGGGTACGACGACATGGCGCGCGCCGAAGCCCCGAGCCACTCGTTCGTGTTGCGGACGCTTTCCATCCAGTCGTAGGTAGCCATGCCCTTCATAGAATAACTCGCCTCACCAGTGATGTGTATTCGTCGCTTTCCCCGAGCGGGTCGTGACGATATGCTGCAATGCAGGAGAGTAGGGGGGATTTGTTGATATGACAACAAATGTTGCGAGTACGTCCGCAGAACTTGAAAAGTTGAACGCCAATGTCGCGCGCATCGAGGCATTGTCGCAACGGCTAATTGCTGCAATTGCAAACAAGAGAACCGCCAATCCGTCCCTTGAGTCACCGGGCGCCGACCTTTATGCGCGTGCAGCGACGGCCATGTGGAACGAGGCGTTGCAGAACCCCGCAAAGCTGATCGAACAGCAGGTGGAATTCTGGGGCCAAACGCTCAAGCACTATGTCGAAGCCCAGCATTTGTTGGCGCAAGGCAAGCTGGAAGCCCCTCCGGACCCTGCTCCGAAGGACCGGCGCTTTACCAATCCGCTGTGGCAGACGCACCCCTATTTCAACTTCGTCAAGCAGCAGTACATGCGCAACGCAAAGGCGATGGAACAGGCTGTTGCCGGTCTTGAGGGGCTGAGCGCGCAGGATCGCCGTCGGGTGGATTATTTTTCTCGGCAGGTCATGGACCTGTTAGCGCCAACGAACTACCTGCCGACCAATCCCGATGCCCTGGAACGTGCGGTCGCGACCGAGGGTGAGAGCCTTGTGAAGGGGCTTGAGAACCTTGTTCGCGATGTTGAGGCGAATCGCGGCGACCTTCTGGTAACGCTCGCAGACCGGGAAGCTTTCAAGGTCGGCGCCAATATTGCGACCACTGAAGGGTCGGTCGTCTATCGCAACAAAATGTTCGAGCTGATCCAGTACAAGCCGACAACCGAGAAGGTTCATGCGTTGCCGGTGGTGATATTCCCGCCGTGGATCAACAAGTTCTACATTCTCGATCTGAAGCCGCAAAACAGCCTGATCAAATGGGTCGTCGATCAGGGCTATACGCTGTTCGTCGTCAGCTGGAAGAACCCCGATGCAAGTTACAAGGACGTCGGGATGGAGGACTATGTCGAAGATGGTTTCCTTGCCGCGATTCGTGAGGCGAAGGCGATCACCGGGCAGGAAAAGGTCAACGCTGTTGGTTACTGCATTGCCGGAACGACGCTGTCTCTGACGCTGGCGCACATGCGACACAAGGGGGACAAATCAGTGAATTCGGCGACGTTCTTCACGACGCTGACCGACTTTTCAGATCCGGGTGAAGTGGGCGTGTTTCTGGACGATGACTTCGTTGACGGCATCGAGGAGGAGGTCAAGAAGGACGGCTATCTCGACAAGTATTATATGTCGCGGACCTTTTCGTTCCTCAGGGCCAATGATCTTATCTATGGGCCGGCCATCAAGAGCTACATGCTGGGCGAGGCTCCGCCCGCGTTCGATCTGTTGTTCTGGAACGGCGACGGGACCAACTTGCCCGCGCGGATGGCTGTCGAATATCTGCGCGGTCTGTGCCAGTCAGACGGTCTGGCGCGAGGCACGTTCGAGGTAGATGGCAAGAAAGTCTCGCTGGCCGATGTGAAAGTGCCGCTGTGTGCCATCGCCTGCGAGACCGATCATATCGCGCCGTGGCGGGCATCATTCAACGGGATCCGGCAGATGGGATCAAAGGACAAGACCTTCATCCTCGCCGAATCGGGGCATATCGCCGGAATCGTCAGCCCCCCCTGGCAAGGACAAGTACGGGCATTATACCAGCGACGGCCCTCT
>JBATMT010000203.1:0-3795 GCA_049289975.1 Paracoccaceae bacterium
CCCGGCACCTATGACCAAAAGCATATCGATCGGATCGGGCGGCTGAAGAATTGCATAGCCTATGGTCCGGGCGAGCTGCATCTGGCTCATCAGCCCGACGAATGGATTGGCATCACCGACATGCAAGACAGCGCAAAGGTGATGGCGCTGGTGCTCGCCGATTTATTGAGCCGGCCCTAGAAATCGAAGAGTTCGCCGAGGAAGCTTTCTCGGCGCTTCTTTTTGTAGCTGCCACGATGTTCATCGTCATCATGGTCGCGGCGCGGCTCGGATTGGCGCGCTCGGTCTGGTTCACGAAGCGAAATCGGAGGTGTCGTCGGCGTGCCACGTTCGATGATCTTGTCCAGTTCGCCCCGATCAAGCCACACACCACGGCATTTCGGGCAATAGTCGATCTCGACACCACTACGATCCGCCATCACCAGAGTTTCGCCATCTTCGGGGCATTGCATGGTTGTTCCTTTCCTGTTTGCCCTGCTGAGATGGGGGCGATCCCTCATGTCGCAACCTGCTGCGGCCACCTGTCGCGGGATTCCGCTTGCCAAAAACCTTGGCGAAAGGCATCTTCCCGATCGAGCCGTGACGATGGCGTCGTCACAGGGGAAATCCCCACCGCTTGCGAGGCCTGCCTCGCGTCAGTCCTGTACGCCGGGACCTTTCGGGGTCTCGGAGGCTTTTCTCGGACCCCGGCCTATGAGGTCTGAAAATGACAGAACGCCCAGAACAATACCGTTTCCACCAAGGCGACCGGGTACTTCCGTTTGCTGCAACCGAGTATGACGCGCGCCTTGCCGGTCTGCGCAAGATCATGGTGGAGGCGGGTGTGGATGCGGCCGTGCTCACCTCGATGCACAACATCGCCTATTATTCCGGCTTCCTATACTGCTCGTTTGGTCGTCCCTACGGGTTAGTCGTCACCGCAACGCAGTCAGTTACGATCAGCGCTGGGATCGACGCGGGCCAACCGTGGCGGCGTTGCCACGGTGACAACATCACGTATACGGACTGGCAGCGTGACAACTACTGGCGGGCGATCCTGTCAGTCACCGGCTCTCACAGGGCGATCGGCTTCGAGGGCGATCACCTGACCCTGCTGCAATCGCAAAAGCTTGAAGCGTTCCTGTCGCCAGGAACGTTAGTCGACATTGCCGCCGCAACGATGAAGCAGCGAATGCACAAGTCGGCAGCCGAAATCGCTTTGATCAAGCACGGAGCCAATGTGGCCGATGTAGGCGGCTTTGCAATCCGAGAGGCGGTCCGCGAGGGCGCGCGAGAGATTGATATTGCGATGGCAGGTCGCGATGCGATGGAACTGGAAATCGCCAAGCGCTTCCCGGACGCCGAATATCGCGACAGCTGGGTCTGGTTCCAGTCGGGCATCAACACCGATGGCGCGCACAACCCAGTCACCGCCCGTCGACTCCAGCGTGGTGATATCCTCAGCCTGAACACCTTTCCGATGATCTCGGGCTATTACACCGCCCTTGAGCGGACCATGTTTGTCGGTGAGGCCGATGCTGCGAGCCTCAGGGTATGGGAGGCCAATATTGCGGCACATGAATATGGGATGAGCCTTCTGAAACCGGGCGCCTCCTGTGCCGACGTAACCGCGAAGATCAATCAGTTCTTCGAGGAGCGGCAACTGCTCCAGTATCGCACTTTCGGATACGGACACTCGTTTGGGATACTTTCCCACTACTACGGGCGCGAAGCCGGGCTGGAGCTTCGCGAGGACATCGATACTGTACTGGAACCCGGAATGGTCATCTCGATGGAGCCGATGCTGACTATCCCGAACGGACAGCCCGGTGCCGGTGGCTATCGGGAGCATGACATCCTTGTCATTACCGACTCAGGGAACGAGGACATCACCAAGTACCCCTATGGGCCGGACTTCAACATCGTCGGTTGAAGCGGATTCTTGCAGGAGGCGGTATTCTGCCGCCTCAAACTGCGCCTTTCATGTTTCAGCCAACACACTCTGACCGGATTTTGACCGTTATGGGGGTTGACGCTTTGTAGCGATTCCGACTTTTGTGCCGAGACCCCGCGCGACGGGGACTTCCAGTGCCTTATTCGGACGCTCGCTCAGGAAACGCCCCGATCATGATTTTTCCGTCATACTCAAGACTAGCCCTCGTCGCTGCTTTTGCGGCACTTCTCAGCGCATGTGGTTCGCCGCAAGCGGTCACGCAAATGCCCAAGCCCAACGATCCGCGCTATGCCGAGGTTGTTGACGAAGGCAATATCATTGCCGCGGTCGAGCCCGGCTATCTGACCGAGCGAACAACGCGCACAGATGTGGCATACGCTGCGGCTGACGCGCCGGGGACCATCGTCGTCGATCCCTTTGCGCGCTTCCTCTATCTAGTTCAGCCGGGCAACCGTGCCGTCCGCTACGGCATTGCCGTCGGCCGCGAAGGTTACGGGTTCTCGGGTGACGCTGCCATCCATCGCAAGGAAGCCTGGCCACGCTGGACGCCTACAGCAAACATGGTCCGCAAGGACCCCGATGTTTATGGTCCCTATGCCAGCGGTATGGCCGGTGGCATCGACAACCCGCTTGGCGCCAGGGCGCTTTACCTATATCGCGGCGGCCGGGATACATACTACCGCATACATGGAACCAATAACGCTTCGACCATTGGTCGTGCAACGTCGGCTGGCTGTATACGTCTTTACAATCAAGACGCCATCAACCTGTTCGATCAGGTCGATCTTGGAACCTACGTCCATGTGAGAACCCTGGTTGAATCGCAGGCGCTGGAAGGTGAACTGGTCGAGGATGCGAACGGCTTCATGCAGCCGGTTGCCGCCTTCCCGGAGGATGTGCAGGCGTCAATCCGTGCCGGCATCATTCCATGGCCCAAGTTCGTGCCAATTGTCGGGGTAAACGCAACTGCCCCAATCATGCCGCCGACCGCTGATGGCTCGGTGCCTCCGGCACCTGGTACCTGAGGTTTGAATCGAGCACTTCTTAACAAGGCGGACGGGAAACTGGTCCGCCCTGTTGCTGTGTAACTGGCAGATCAGCAGGCTGGAGTCAGGTTTTCCTCAGCCAGAGCGAACCGTTGATGCGATGGGTCGCCCGGTGCGGGAAGTTCTCAAATCTGTCGAACATGTCCCCGGCCTGTCTGACTGATCCCGCGACCTTGGTCAGGAAAGCATCGTTGAAGAACAATATCTCGAATGCGTTCCCAAAGGTCAGCATCATGTCGACCATGTACACTTCGTTCCACGAACGGTTTTCCTTGGCCGCCCATCGCCGTGGATAGTCGAGCGGATAGAAGATGTCATGGATATGGACGATGACCCCCGGCCGAAGTTTGGGCAGGATATGTAGGTATTCGTAATGCACATCGCTTCCGGTCTTCATCACATGCGACGAGTCAATGAAAAGCACGTCATCGCGCTCCAGCTCTTCGAAGCGCTCTAGCGGGATCGTCTGAACTTCCTTTGCGATCAACTCGGCAGATGGCGGCGGTGAAAGCATCTTGATGCGGCTCAGGTCCGGGTCGATCGTCGTGAACTTCTCGAGCCGTGCGCCTGTCATTCTGTCTGTGGTGTCAAAGATTGCGGCTGACGAAAAGCCCGCGCCGATCTCGATGATCTGCCGAGGGTTAAACGCGGCCAGCAGGCCAGACAGAATCGAAGCGTCGTAATACTCGAACTGGCTGTTGCGACCATAATAGCGGAAGCCGTCGGATGGCTCGAACGGGAAGGAGATGATGTCCTTTTCGAACCGTCGCCACAGAGCCGTCATTGCATGCAGATCAATCAACGCGTCCGTATGGG
>JBATMT010000204.1:0-1749 GCA_049289975.1 Paracoccaceae bacterium
CCCTTCGGCGCATCGCCCCCGCCAACGCGGTTCGACAGGCCAAGCCGGTGCACCTTGCCGATCACCGCATTGCGGGTGACCGAGCCAAGCTCCTTGGCAATCTGGCTTGCCGACTGGCCTTCGGCCCACATCTTCTTAAGCAGTTCGACGCGCTCGTCGGTCCAGGACATGGGTCACCCTCGGTGTGCGGCAGGCCATCTGGCCCGCGAAAATCTCTGTCCCATTCTAATGGGGACGCACCGAGATACAAGGCGCGCGCCGGGAATTCAAGCGCAGCCAGTCGCCCCGATGCCGTAAATGCGGTTTACAAGCCTGCCATGTTCCGTTACGGAACCCGCCATGATCATCCGGACCGCCCTTTTTGCACGTCCCCGACGCCGTAGCGCCACCCGCGCCTGACGGCAGATCAGCCGTGGCCTCGCGCCACAGTTCCAAATCCTCGGCCCCCCGCCACCCCACCATCCCCAATCGTTGACAGACCACCGTGCCTGATGCACGGATTGGCTTCTTCCCCCGGAGGTTTCCATGATCCCGACTGTCCTGCCGACCTACAATCGCGCGCCGCTCGCCTTCTCGAAGGGCGAGGGAAGCTGGCTCGTCGCGACAGACGGAACCCGATATCTCGACCTTGGCGCAGGTATCGCCGTCAACGCGCTTGGCCATGCCAACCCCGACCTGATCGCCGCCCTGACCGAACAGGCGGCCAAGGTCTGGCATGTCTCGAACCTCTACCAGATCCCCGAGCAACAGCGCCTTGCCAATCTTCTGGTCGACAACACCTTCGCCGACACGGTGTTCTTCACCAACTCCGGCACCGAGGCCGCCGAACTCGCGATCAAGATGGCGCGCAAATACTGGTACGAAAAAGGCGACGAACGCACCCAGATCCTGACCTTCGAGGGCTCGTTCCACGGCCGTTCCACCGGCGCCATCGCGGCGTCAGGATCGGAAAAGATGGTCAAGGGCTTTGGCCCGCTGATGCCCGGCTTCCAAGCGCTGCCCTGGGCCGACATGGCGGCGCTGAAAGCTGCCATCGGGCCACAGACCTGCGCCGTGATGGTCGAGCCCGTTCAGGGCGAAGGCGGCATCCGCCCGCTGTCAGACGCCGACCTCAAGCAAATCCGCGCGCTCTGCGACGAGAGTGGCGCGCTGTTGATCTTCGACGAAGTGCAGTGCGGCATGGGCCGCACCGGCAGGCTCTTCGCCCATGAATGGGCAGGCGTCACCCCCGACATCATGATGGTCGCCAAAGGCATTGGCGGCGGCTTCCCCCTCGGCGCCGTGCTTGCCACCGAAAAGGCCGCCGCCGGCATGGTCGCGGGTACCCACGGCTCGACCTATGGCGGCAATCCCCGTGCCTGCGCGGTTGGCGCCAAGGTGATGGAGATCATCGCCACGCCCGCCTTCCTGTCCGAGGTCAACCGCAAGGCAGCGCTCTTCCGCCAAAGGCTCGAATCCCTCGTCGCCGCCCATCCCGCCATCTTTGAAAGCATCCGTGGTCAGGGCCTGATCCTCGGCCTGAAATGCAAGATTGCGCCCGCCGATTTCGTCAAGGCGGGCTACGGCGAGCATGTCCTCACCGTGCCTGCCGCCGACAATGTCGTCCGCCTCCTGCCGCCCCTGACCCTGACCGACGACGATATCGCCGAGGCCGTCACCCGCCTCGACCGCGCCGCCAGCGCCCTTGAACGGACGCTTTGACATGCAGCACCGCCACCCGTTCCGGCGACGAGGCCACACGTCCTGACC
>JBATMT010000205.1:0-8547 GCA_049289975.1 Paracoccaceae bacterium
CGCGACCGCCCTCTTCATGGAGAACATCGACAGCACGATCATCTCGACAGCACTACCGACGATTGCGCGATCCTTGCAGGTCGATCCGCTGTCTCTGAAATTGGCTCTGACCTCGTATCTGATCAGCCTTGCTATTTTCATTCCACCAAGTGGTTGGGTTGCCGATAGGTTCGGAGCGCGTAAGGTATTTGCTGCCGCAATCGTGATTTTCCTTGCGGGGTCGATTACCTGCACCACCGCGCGGAGCCTTGAAGGCTTTGTTCTGGCGCGGTTTGTGCAGGGCATGGGTGGCGCGATGATGGTGCCAGTCGGGCGGTTGATCATTGCTCGAAACACACCCAAGGCAGGCTTCGTCAACGCAATGGCGTGGTTGACCATGCCCGCGCTTCTGGGGCCGGTTCTGGGGCCGCTCGTGGGCGGGTTCATCGTGACGCACTACGCCTGGCAATGGATTTTTCTCATCAATCTACCGATCGGTTTTGTCGGGTTGATTCTTGCCCTGCGGCTTTTGCCACGAGAGGCGAGGCGCGATGCAGGGGCCTTCGACGCCGTGGGCTTTGCCTTGGCGGGCCTGTCGTTGGCAACGCTGATGCTGGGGTCGATGCAGGTGACGGAGTTGGAAGGGATTTCGGCACTGATGATATCGCTCCTCACCATCGGGGTGATGACGGGTGCGCTTCTTGTCTGGCATTGCCGGCGGGTCGCCGAGCCAATCCTCGATTTCAGCCTGTTCCGCATCGTGAGCTACCGCACGTCCGTACTGGGCGGGATGATGTTCCGCATCGGGATCGGGGCGATCCCGTTCCTGTTGCCACTGATGCTGCAACTGGGCTTTGGTCTGAGCGCCATCCAGTCAGGCGCGCTGACCTTTGTCTCGGCGCTTGGGGCGTTGTTCATGAAGCCGATAAACGCCCGCATCTTGCGGCGCTACAGCTTCCGGTCGGTGCTGATTGCAAATGGTGTGCTGGCAACGTTGTCGCTGGGTTCGATCGGGTTGTTCCGGCCCGACACGGCGCATGCGGTGATTTATACAGTACTGTTCATCGGCGGATGCTTCCGGTCGATCCAGTTCACCAGCCTCAACTCCATCGCCTACGCCGATCTGACCCCTGCCCAGATGAGCAAGGCTACGAGCCTTGCCAGCGCGGCCCAGCAGATTTCGCTGGGCCTTGGGGTCACGCTTGGCGCGACGGCACTGGCGGTGAGCATGAGGCTGAACGGGTCAGATACGCTGGCCGCAGGGGACTTTCCATGGGCGTTCCTGCTGGTGACCTTGTGCGCGAGTTTGTCGATCCCGGTGTTCTGGCGTCTGCCGATGAATGCCGGTGAGGGCATGGCCGGGCCGGTGCGGCGGGCTGCCGACTGACAGGTCAGGGGTGGGATTGCGGGGCTTTTCCGGGCGAGAGGTCGTAAAAACCGTTCGCGGCAACAGGGGCCCAGTCGCCAGAAGTTCCGTCAGGCCAGATGACCCGAACCTCGGCCTTGTCCGCTGCGCCTATGCCGAAGTGCCGCCAGCCGAGTTGCCCGCCCGCATGCCCCCCACCCGAGGTAATCTCGCGCCGTTGCACCACGCCGCCTTGGCGGACTTCGATCCAAGCGCCGATGCCGTCGCGGTTGGAACCTTCCTGATGGAGTGCAAGTTGCAGCCAATTGCCGAGACCCTCGCCCGCATTGCGCCAGACTTCGGCCGGCGCGTTGCGGTTGATGACAACGAGATCAAGCTGGCCGTCGCTGTTCAGGTCAACGACCGAAGCGCCGCGCGACTGCGCCATGCTGGCGACACCGGCGCGGTCTCCTGCTTCCTGAAAGGTGCCATCGGGCAGGCCGAGAAGCAGGTTGTTGGGGTCTTGCTGGGCAAAGTCAGGCATGTCGGAGACATTGCCTTTGGCGATGAACAGGTCTTGCCGCCCGTCGTTGTTGACGTCCTGAAACTCGGCATGCCAGCCGGTCGAGGGTCGGATGTCACCGCCCGTGTATGGGCGCTGTGCAATGGCATGGAGCGGGAAGGCTACGTCCTTGTAGGTGACTTTCTCGGGGCCATCGGCCAGCACTTGCAACTTGCTGTCAGCCATCGAGGTGAGGAAATAGTCCGGGAAGCCATCGCCGTTCACATCGGTCGAGGCGATGCCCATCCCCCAGATCTTGAGCGGTTTCCAGCCCTCGGCGGCGGTGTAGAGCGCGGGTGCCTCGCCGGGGCGTACCTGCCACATCTGTTCGGTGCCGCCCTTGTAGTATTCACGGTCGTTCGAGACACGGAGTGACGGAGTGCCAGAGCGGTTCCAGTCCGTGAACAGCATGGACAAGGAACAGAACGAGGGCTCCAACGGGAGCGGCAGAGCGAACTTCTGCTCCTCTGGCCGGAAGAGCCAGTTGTCGGTGCAAGACCCCCACGGGAAGGCATCCTGCGTTCGGTCGATATAAGTGCCGATGGCGAGCGTGGGCCAGCTTTGGCCCTTTTCCCAAGTCGCGGAAAAGGCGGTGGACCACGCGTCGCCGCCCGTAAAGCCCCACTCCTCGTTGGCGCGGGTGAAGTGGCAATCCCCCTGCCCGCGCATCAGGACATCTTCGCCCGAGCGCAAGATCACCAAGTCCATGATGCCGTCACTGTCGATGTCCAGAGGGTAGGCTCCGGTTACGCGATCAAGCTCGGCGCCAGATGGTCTGGCGCTAAATTCAAGTGCGCCCCCTGTGGGGCTTTCGTTCAAAAAGAGCGTCGAGGTCGACGTGCCGCCTGCGGTGTAAAGCTCTGGCTTGCCGTCGCCTGAACAATCGAACGCGGCGACGCCGCCACCCGCCATGAACTCCCATTCACCGGTGTAGCTGGTGGCCAGACCAGCGGTCGCGGTTTCGTCGATGAACTGCGGGATCACAGTGGCTTCATCTGCCAGCGTTGGCGTGGCAAGGAGGAAAAGCGCCACAGCACGCATTGTCATACCCGCGTCTGGAGTTTGATCGCGTGTTCGGCGATGCAGCGGCCGAGTGCCTGACCTTTTTCGATGGCCGGACGGAAATGGATGCCACCATAAAGACGCGAGATCGCGGCCTCGTTAGCAGCGGCAATGAAGCCGGTAAAACTGCGTTGCGGAACGCCGTCGGGCGTGGGGCTTTGGTCGGCGAAGCTGTAGTTGTCGCCAAAGAGCGCAGTCAGAACCGAGGCGGCGGCTGCGGACTGAACAGAGTGGCCAGAGGGGAATTCCGGGAAGGGTGGCGTATTCAGGATTGGCTCCCATTTCGCATCGATGACCTTCTTGATGTAGGAGATCGGACGGATGGTGTCGTAGTGGAACTTGGCTTTCCAGCAGCCGATGAAAGCGTCGGCCATCGCCACGCCGATACGGGCAAGGCCGTCGACCTGGTCCATGATGCCAAGTTGTTTCTCGTCCGCCACCTGATTGAGGATGGCGACCCAGTGGCCGGGCGGCGTGAAAGACAGCATCGCATCGTCTGACCAGAAACGCGCGATAAAGGTCTGTTCCTTGGAAAGTGCCTTGCTGGTCTCGTAGACTTCCATCGCTTCCTTGAAGAAGGCCGAGTCGGATTCTTCCGAGTAGGGCGTCGGGTCAGCGGAAACGCAGGTGGCGATCTCTTGCATGGCGAAGGGGCGACACTTGCCCCAGTCGGGCAGAAGTGGCGCTTGCTGAAGGACGACCTTTGAAGTTGGCACCCAATGGCCAGGCTCGGGGTTGGGCGTATAGGTGTGCGGGAACCCCATGTTCTCGATCACGGCTCCGCCGTCGGAGCGGCTCCAGTCGAGAATGGCGGTGGCGAGTTCGGTGCCATAGCTTTTGCTGGCGACGACAACGGGCTGAGCAACATCGGTGGCCGCCTGTGCCGCAAGCCGCGCCGACAGGGTTTTCATCGCATGCTGCCCGGTGGGGCCGGTATTGGCGAAGAGGTCATGGACAAGAAGGTCAAGCACGGTGTTGAGGGCCACGGCGCTGTCATAGTCCTGACCGGCGGCGCGGACGGGCAAGGCTGCAAGGCCGGTCAGTTGGCCCGCGAGACTCTTGAACTGGTCGGGCGTTGCGCTGGCCAACGCTTCGTAGGCGCCGATGCCGATGTAGGCGAGCGCGCGGCTGGCAACGGGAGGCGTGTAGGTTGGCGTGTGGCGCACGAGTTCAAGCGTAAGCTTGTACCATGTGGCGACGATTTGCGCGCAGACGTTATTGCGGCTGTCGGCCAGAGCAGTGCCGGTGCCAGCGATCAGAGCCAGCGCGGCACTGGCGCCAAGAAATTGCCGTCTGTCCATTCTCTCACCCTGTTGGATATGTCAGAGGAACACTGGCACCGATCAAGCGATCTGACAGGCATTGGCGGTCACGGCGCGGCCGGGCGGCGCGCGCCGCTCTCGCCTTACATGAAGCGGTTCCAGAGGTTTTCGAGCCGCTCCTGACGTCCCGACTTCGGTTGCGGTTCCAGATTTTCGGCGGTCACGCGGGCGGCCGCGTCGGCAAGTCCGCCCTTCAGCATCGCCTGTGCCGCGGGAGTCTTCCAGCCCGCGTAGCGTTCGGCCCGAGCCTTTTCGAGCGAACCGTCAGCGAGGAGCGCGGCGGCAGATTTCAGCGCCCGTGCACAGGTGTCCATGCCACCGACATGAGCGAGGATCAGGTCTTCGGGATCGAGCGACTGGCGGCGGATCTTGGCGTCAAAGTTGGTACCGCCGGTGGTAAGCCCGCCTGTCTTCAGGATCTCGTAATAGGCCAGTGCCATTTCCGGGTGATTGTGCGGGAACTGGTCGGTGTCCCAGCCAGACTGGTAGTCGTTGCGGTTCATGTCGATCGAACCTAGGATGCCAAGCGAGGACGCGAGCGCCAGTTCATGTTCGAAGGAATGACCCGCAAGAATGGCGTGGCCCTGCTCGATGTTGACCTTCACTTCCTTTTCCAGACCGAACTGAACAAGGAAGCCATAGACGGTGGCCACGTCGAAATCATACTGGTGCTTGGAGGGTTCCTGTGGCTTTGGCTCGATCAGGATCGCACCTTTGAAGCCGATCTTGTGCTTGTACTCGACGACCTGCTGGAGGAAGCGACCGGCATGGTCGCGCTCGGCGGCAAGGTCAGTGTTCAGCAGCGTCTCATAACCTTCGCGTCCTCCCCAGAGCACATAGTTCGACCCGCCCAGCTTGTGGGTGGCATCCATGTTGGCCTTCACTGTCGCGGCGGCATAGGCGTAGACGTCCGGATCGGGGTTGGTGGCAGCGCCGGACATCCAGCGGCGGTTGGAAAAGAGATTGGCGGTGCCCCACAGTAGCTTGGTCTTGTGCGAGGTCTGCTTGTTGCCAAGGTAGTCGACGATTTCGTCGAGGTTGCGTTTGGACTCGGCAAACGTTGCACCTTCGGGACGCACATCGGCGTCGTGGAAGCAATAGAACGGAACGCCAAGAATATCGAACATCTCGAAGGCGGCATCGGCCTTCAGTTTTGCCAGTTCCATCGTTTCGCCAAACCACGGGCGCAAGAAGGTCTGGCCGCCGAAGGGATCATGACCCTGATAGGCGAAGCTGTGCCAGTATGCCACCGCGAAGCGGAGGTGATCTTCGAGCCGCTTGCCCAGCACCACTTCGTCGGGGTTGTAGTGGCGGAAAGCAAATTCGTTGGTGCTGTCGGGGCCTTCGTATCGGATGGCCGGGATGTTCTTGAAATAATCGGTCATGGCACTCTCAGGGCAAAGCTAGACGGGGCGCCCTGAGGCGCCCCGCTGGAGGTTTCTAGTCAGGCTGCGATGGCCGGTTTCTTGCCAAGAATGATCATGCCTAGAATGTCGTCGTCTGTGACTTTCTTGACATCGACCGTACCGACAAGCTGGCCGTTCTTCATTACCGAGGCGCGGTCGCAGAGCTTCATGACGTTGTGAATGTCATGCTCGATCAGGAAGATGCCGAGACCCTGTGCCTTCAGCTCCTGGATGAGTTCGGCGACCATCTGGGTTTCGTGCGGGCCAAGGGCGGCGGTCGGCTCGTCCATGATCAAGATGCGGGCGTCGAAGTAGACGGCCCGCGCGATGGCGACCGACTGGCGCTGACCACCAGAAAGGGCCGAGACCGGGACGCTGAACTTGCGGAAGTTCGGGTTGAGCCGCCCCATGATCTTGCGCGTCTCGGCCTCCATGCGGGAGTCGTCGACGAGCCCGTAGGGCGTAACAAGTTCGCGCCCAAGAAAGAGGTTCGAGGCCGCGTCGAGATTGTCTGACAGAGCAAGCGTCTGGTAGATCGTCTCGATATTGTGGGAGCGCGCGTCGCGAGGGTTGTTGATCTCGATCTTCTTCCCGTTGAGCAAGATGTCACCCGAGTCGGCCTGATAGGCGCCGGACAACACCTTGATCAGTGTCGATTTGCCCGCGCCGTTGTGGCCCAGAAGTCCGACGACTTCGCCCGCATGAACGTCGATGCTCACGTGATCGACGGCCTTGATACCCCCGAATGACACCGAAATGTCGCGCATTTCCAGAAGTGGCGTGGGATGCGTTTGCTGGTTCATTTCAATGCTCCCGTGCTCTTGCGGTAGATGATGTCGATCCAGACCGCTACGATAAGCACGCCACCGACAACAATGTTCTGGAAAGGTGTATCGACGCCGACCATTGCCATGCCGGACTGAAGGCTCTGCATGACGAGGGCACCAAGGAGGGCGCCGTAGATGGTGCCAATACCACCGGACAGGGCGGTACCGCCGATAACGGTCGCTGCGATGACCTTGAGTTCGTCGAGCGTGCCGATATCGTTGCCGTGGCTTTGAAGGCGCGCCTGGGCGATCAGGCCAGCGAGCGCACAGAGAAAGCCCATCAACGCGAAGATCTTGACGGTCAGGTATCGGGTATTGATCCCCGAAAGTTCGGCGGCGTCAGGGTTGCCTCCGGTCGCAAAGATATAGCGGCCAAGGCGGGTTTTCTGCGCGACCAGCGTCATGATGACGGCGACGATGATCAAGATGAGAACCGAGATCGGCAGACCGTGATAGGCGACGTAGCCTTCCGGCATTGTCTCGCCCCGCGCTTCAAACAGTCGCTTCAGCTTCTGCGCAGGAATTTCGTAGGAATTCAGAATAGTGATAAAGCCCATGATTGCGCCGACGATCAGAGCTATCAGCGTGCCTTCAGCCCAGGCCGGCTTGACCATGAAGCCGTGGCGTTGCTTGGCGCGGCGCGAATTGAGGACGGCAATCACCGCAAGAACCGAAGCAACAGCACCGAGGAGCCAACTGACTGTTGGCCCAAGGACGCCTTCCGAGCCGCCAAACATCAAGACGTTCGGGTCGGTCAGCGCCACAGACTGACCGTTCGTCGCGTACCAGGCAAGGTTGCGATAGATCAGCAGACCGCCGAGCGTAACGATGAACGACGGGATGCGTTGGTAGCCGACCAGATAGCCGGTGAGAGCGCCCACGCAAGTACCCAAAACAAGGCCGGCGCAGATCGTCACAGGCAAGATGGCCGGGCTGCCGAGCCCGAACACAGGCGGCAGGAACCGGGTCTGAAGGATGGCCATGACCGCCGAGCAGATGGCCAGCATGGAGCCGACGGACAGGTCGATATGGCGCGCGACGATCACGAAGACCATACCTGTCGCCATGATACCGACCGACACGGTCTGCACGGAAATGTTGAAGATGTTCCTGGGCGTCAGGAACGTGCCGTGGGTCGCGAGGTGGAACACCCCGCAAAGGATCGCAAAGGCGATCAGCATCCCGAATAAGCGTTTGTCTAGTTCAAGCGTGTCCGCAAAACTGCGGCGCTGAGCACTTTGTTGTGCAGTGCTTCCTGCATTGTTCATGTCGGATCCCCTCCCCGGTCACCTGACCCTATTACTTGGTAAGATTATTGTTTTTCTTGGAAATTCCCCGGCGCGTTGGCCGGGGAATCTCGATCAATCAGGACGTCAGATTATTTGCAGACGTCGACAGCAGGGCTGCCTTGGCAGAGCACGTCCTTGGTGATCCAGCCTGCGTCGAGAACGACATTCAGGTTGTCCTTGGTCACCGGGATCGGTTTCAGCAGCATCGAGGTCAGGTCTTTGCCCGAGGGCGACTTGAATGGTGCTGCGCCTTCGATCTTGTCCATCGCAGTGCCGCCAGCAAGCGCTACGGCGATTTCACCAGCAGCTTTGCCCAGCGCGCGGCTGTCTTTCCAGACAGACACGGTCTGAGTGCCGAGGGCGACGCGGTTCAGCGCGGCCTGATCACCGTCCTGGCCCGAGACCGGGATACCGGCCATGCCCTGAGCGGTCAACGCGGCGACAACACCGCCTGCCATGCCGTCGTTCGACGAGACAACTGCGTCAACGCCGTTCGAGGTCTGGGTCAGGATCTGCTCCATCTCCTTCTGGGCGTTCGCGGGCTGCCAATCGTCGGTGTAGGTTTCGCCGACGATGGTGATGTCACCCGAGTCGATTGCAGCTTGCAGCACTTCTTGCTGGCCGCCGCGCAGGAAGTCAGAGTTCGGGTCGACGGGCGAGCCCTTGATCATGACATAGCGGCCTTTGGGCATCGCCTCCAGAACGGCACGCGCCTGCATCCGGCCCACTTCGACGTTGTCGAAAGTCAGGTAGAA
>JBATMT010000206.1:0-2633 GCA_049289975.1 Paracoccaceae bacterium
AGACAGGGCATTGATCGAACCGGCCCACGCGGGGCTGGACGGTGCTCAGGTGCGGGGGCAGGCCCCGGATATCGTGCGGCCCACGCTTGATGATCCTCAAAGACGCGCGTGGGAGGAAGCGCTGCACGGGCCAGATACCGGTAGTCAGGTGTCAGAGCTTGTGCATGTTGCAGCGAGTGCCTGAGAGCTGAAGTTCGTTACGGCGAGGTGTTTGTTCGCTGCGTCAGCAATCTACGTTTCCGTTGACGATGGACAATGCCGGGATACGCCGGTCGAGCGACAGAGTCACGCTGCCGATTGTCAGTGTTCTTTATCAGCCGAGTCGGGAGCGGAATGGTTCGAGGTTGTACCCCCAGCGCGCGGCGGTGGCGATCAGATCATCGGCAGGGACCCTGCCGGCCTGGCTTAATGCCCAGACGACCGATGAGCGGTTGCCGGACGCGCAATAGGCAAATACCGGACCATTTGCCTGCATCGCGGCGGCTTGAGTTGCGACGATCTCGGGGCTGAAGTTGCCGGGAACAACCTGATTGTCGACGAAGTCCATTCCTGCGGATTCTACGATCTTGCGCATCTGCGAAGCATGTAGCGCTTCGGGTATCTCGCCGTCGGGGCGGTTGCAGATGACGCGGACGAAGCCCGCGGCTTTCAGTGTGGCCACATCTTCGGGCAGGATCTGGGGGGAAACCGCGTAAAGGTCGGTCAGGTGACGGATTTCCATAACGGGGTCCCTTCGTGTTGTGGCCAGCCGGTTGATCCATTTGCGGGCGCCCGGCGCGGCGACCATACCCGCGAGCATGGCGAGAAGGAAGAGCAAGCCGCCCCATCCTCCATAGGTCAGTGAAGCCATCGACGGGCCGGGGCAAAGACCCGCAAGACCCCAGCCGACACCGAACAGGACCGAGCCGATGACAAGGTCGCGGTCTAGCTCCGTCTCGGACGGGGAGGGTATGCTGTTGCCAAGGACGGCGACACGGCGGCGCGCCGCAACGCGCCATGCTATCGCCATTGGCACGATGGCTCCGGCCATGACAAAGGCCAACGTCGGATCCCAGTCGCCAAACACATCCAGCCACCCTCGGATCTTCGTGGTGTCGGTCATTCCCGAGATCAGAAGGCCAAGGCCAAAGACACCGCCCGCGAGTCCGGCATAAAGATTGCGGCGCATCAGATCACACCAAGCAGATGGCGAAAGACCAGCACCGTG
This sequence comes from Paracoccaceae bacterium, assembly GCA_049289975.1. Taxonomy (GTDB): domain Bacteria; phylum Pseudomonadota; class Alphaproteobacteria; order Rhodobacterales; family Rhodobacteraceae; genus TMP-24. The sequence continues at coordinate 1,208 of JBATMT010000206.1, forward strand.
ATGCCGCCGCCAAGAATGAAGAAGACCGTTGCAACAATGCCCCTGAGTGACATGCGCGAGATACCGCAGACGCCGTGGCCTGAGGTACAACCATTGGCAAGTCTTGTGCCGACCCCGACAGTAAGGCCCGCGATGACGATCACCAGCGGGTTGCTGGTGAGGTGGGTTGAGGCCGGATGGATCAACCAGACCGCAAGGCCGGGAACAAGGACAAGACCGGCAAGAAAGCTCAGCCGCTCGGCAGCGGTGGTGCGGCCCGTGCCATCGACCAGACCGCCAACGATGCCGGACGCACCCATGATGCGGCCGTTGACCAAAAGGTAAAGCGCGGCGGCGCCACCGATTATCAGGCCGCCAATAAGGCCATATATCCAGTCGATCTGCATTTTTCTGCATACCCATGCCGTTTGTGCCGGACCTCTATAGCGCCCGGCTGCGTTGGTTCAAGGGACCTGTCCGATGATTGACTTGCATCAATGTCGGCACGGGCGCAGCTTTATATCCATGACAGGCAGACCAAGGAGCGCATGATGAAATCTCTTGAAGCCCGAACAGCCGAACTGACCGCCCGTCGCAAATTCCTGATGAAACGGCTCAACCTCATCGAGTCTGAACTGGATGGGCATGAGGCCAAGGACTTTGAAGAGATGGCTACCGAGCGCGAGGGCGACGAGGTTCTGGAGGATTTGGGCAATTCGGCCCAACACGAATTGCGGATGATCGATGCGGCGCTTAAACGCGTAGCCGAGAGCGAATATGGCTTTTGCGTAACCTGCGGCGATGCCATCGACGAAGAACGGCTGGACATTTTGCCCGGCACGCCGTTCTGCGCCAAACACGCGCCGAAACGCTAGCCACAAGGGAATTGAGTAAAGCCTCGGCCCTTGCCAAAGGCCCGCTCGTGACCCAGAGTTTGACCAAGGGGCACAGGGTCTGGGGCAGGCAGAATGACCGATATGGTCGACTATGAAGTGTCGGGTGGGATCGCCCGGCTGACCATGAATAATCCGCCATTGAATGCTTTGGGGCATGGGCTACGCTCTGCGCTAGCCGAGGCGCTGGACCGAGCAGAGGCGGACGTCGGCGTCAAGGCTATCGTGCTATTGGCAGGGGGGCGCAGTTGGCCTGTTGGCGCGGATATCCGCGAGTTTGGCAAGCCACCGATGCTGCCGCACCTGCCGGGGTTGTGCGCCCGGTTCTTTGCCGCGACGAAGCCGGTGATTGCGGCACTTCATGGCTCGGCACTTGGTGGCGGACTGGAACTTGCACTGGTGGCGGCGGTGAGGGTTGCCGACAAGGCGACATCTCTGGGTCTGCCAGAAGTCACGCTTGGCATCTTGCCCGGTGCCGGTGGCACGCAGCGCCTGCCACGGCTGATCGGGGCGGGGTCAGCGCTTCAGATGATCCTGTCGGGTGCGCCGGTGAC
>JBATMT010000207.1:0-7337 GCA_049289975.1 Paracoccaceae bacterium
GATGACATTATAAACAAAGACTATCAATACCTTACTGTACTTCCTTCATTGGAAACCCATGGCGATCAGGAACGAACAGAGCGGATCGTAAGGAGCAGTCTCGCAAGCCAACGGTCTTTGGCAGGCATCTACATTCTCAGCAGCGAGGCACGCCTGCCACTAGAGATCATAGCTAGGATGGGAGAATTGGATAAACCAGTCATTGTCGCGCACGAGCGAACGCCGTTCACAGAAAGCGCGCTTCTCGCAAGCCAGATTGATGCACTGATTACTCAAGATCCAGGTCATCTGGTTCGCAGTGCCATACGCATTCTCAAAGCGCGATGTGATCGGCGCGACGTCATCGCATCGCAAGAAAAAATTCGTATCGAAATATTGATCCGGGAAAATCTTTAGAACCTGACTTGTCAAACGCGATTGTTGGCGAACGCGCGCCATCGTGGGGCTATTCCGTCGGCGCTGCGGTGCTTTCGCGAATGACCAGTTCAACCGGCAAGATAGTGTCAGTCGTTTCGTTTTGACCCGAAAGGACTGCCAGCATTCTCTCGGCTGCGACGCGACCGATTTCAGCGCGCGGCTGCCGAACTGTCGTCAATGGGGGCGAGATGTGCGCGACAAGTTCGATATCGTCGAAACCCACGACCGACATATCATCCGGAACGCGAATGCCGTGTCGTTGCAACTCACCGATAAAGCCGCAGGCCATCTCATCTGACGCAAGGAAGACTGCGGTGGGTCGAGTTGCCCGAGGTTGTTGAAGCCAGGTTTCTCCCGCAGCGCGACCTGACTCGAGTGAAAAGTTACCGGGATAGACTGCTGTCTCATCCAACTTCAGCCCTCTATGGACCAGTGCATCCTTCGTTCCGGCCAGTCTTGCGATTGCAAGAACATTGCCGTCCGGTCCGGTGACGTGCCCGATACGGCGATGACCCAGGTTGATCAGATGATTAACAGCCAGAGCCGCTGCTCCACGATTGTCGATCTTGATGCGCGGCGCCGACAGGCCGGGGATCCACTCGCAGGCCTCTACAAGTGGCACTCTGCCTGCCACCAGGGCTTCTGATGACAGGTTGCCGTCAAGAATGATTAACCCATCAGCGCGGCTCGGCTCTGCGTAGGACAAAAGAGCGTCGGCTCCTGTCGTGTGGGTGTCCGCAACCAAAAGATTATAACCAGCAGGCCCAAGGACCGAAGCAATGCCAGACAGAATCTTAGAGAAAAATGGATTAGCCAGATTCGGTACCAATGCAACGATACCACCGGTGCGGCGGTGCCGGAGGTTGCGCGCGGCATGGTTCATTCGGTATCCGGTGGCCTGTATTGCCTCTTGAACAGCCGCGCGGGTCTCGTCGCTGACCAGTCCGGGGTTGCTTATGGCGCGGCTCACAGTAGCGGTCGACACACCCGCAATGCGAGCTACATCACTGATTTTGGGCCGTTCCTGTTTCATGGCTCCTCTTACGCCGCGCTGCTGGATGGCTCAATCGGCAAAGCAGAAAGGAATCGTTTGCAAACGATTACATCGCGCGGTTAGTATTATTGCAATCGATTACATTGCCCACACGTCAGCTCGGGGAGGAGCCTATGCGGACAATCAAAGGGCCGGGCATATTTCTGGCGCAGTTTGCCGCAGACGCTGCTCCGTTCAATTCATGGTCATCAATCACACGGTGGGCGGGAGAATGCGGCTATGCCGGTGTTCAGGTTCCAACGCTTGATGCTCGATTGATCGATCTTGAAAGCGCGGCAGCATCGAAGGGATATTGCGAAGACTGGTTGGGCCAAGCCCGAGGCAACGGCGTTGAAGTCACAGAGTTTTCGACCCATTTGCAAGGGCAGTTGGTCGCTGTCCATCCTGCCTATGATCCGATGTTCGATACGTTCGCGCCTCAAGCAGTGCGGGGCAACCCCGCGGCTCGACAGGAGTGGGCCGTCGATCAAGTCAAGAAAACACTGACGGCCTCAAGCAATCTTGGGCTTACTGCAATGGCAAGTTTCTCGGGTGCGTTGGCATGGCCCTACGTCTATCCTTGGCCGCAGCGACCCGCAGGTCTAGTCGAAGAGGCATTTGACGAACTGGCGCGTCGGTGGCGACCCATTCTGGATCATGCTGAAGACTGCGGTGTCGACGTTTGCTACGAAATTCATCCGGGTGAAGATCTTCACGACGGCGACAGCTACGAGATGTTTCTGGATCGTGTCGGCGGCCATTCGCGTGCCTGCATGCTTTTTGATCCTTCCCACTACGTCTTGCAGTGTCTTGACTACATTGATCACCTCGACATCTACGCCGACCGCATCCGTATGTTTCATGTCAAGGATGCGGAATTCAACCCGAACGGGCGCAAGGGTGTTTATGGCGGATTCCAGTCATGGCTGAACAGGGCAGGAAGATTCCGGTCGCCCGGTGATGGCCAGGTGGATTTCGGCGCTATATTTTCGAAGCTCGCAGCGCAGGATTTCCCCGGTTGGGCAGTTGTAGAATGGGAGTGCTGTCTGAAGCACCCGGAGGACGGCGCGCGCGAAGGCGCGGTCTTCGTCCGCGATCACATAATACGTGTCACGGAGCGGGCCTTCGATGACTTCGCCGCTTCCGGCACCGACCGGACTGCTAACCGTCGCCTTTTGGGGTTGGAGCCATGACAGTGCGTCCACTTCGACTGGGTATGGTGGGGGGCGGGCAGGGGGCGTTCATCGGTGAGGTTCACCGGCTCGTTTCTCGGCTGGATGGTCAATTCGAGCTGATTGCGGGGGCTTTGTCTTCGTCACCGGAACGATCACGGGAGTCTGCAGTGGCGCTGGGCCTCGACCCGTCGCGGAGCTACGACGACTATCAAAAGATGGCCATTCGTGAGGCGCGCCTGAAAGATGGCATCGAGGCGGTGGCAATTGTAACGCCCAACCACATGCACGCTGCCCCCGCGATTGAGTTTCTCAAGCGCGGCATCCATGTCATCTGTGACAAACCGCTGACTGCAACAATGGCTGAAGCCCGCAAATTGGCAAAGGTTGCCGCCTCGTCGAATGCGTTGTTTGTGTTGACGCATAACTACACCGGCTATCCGCTGGTCAGGCAGGCCCGAGCGATGATTGCGCAGGGCAATCTAGGTCAGATCCGACTAGTTCAGGTCGAATACGTACAGGACTGGCTGACCGAGAGACTGGAGACGACAGGCTCGAAACAGGCCGAGTGGCGGACAGACCCCGCACGGTCGGGAATCGGCGGCGCGCTAGGCGACATCGGTACCCATGCTTATAACCTTGCGTCGTTTGTGACCGGGCAGGAGCCGATGGCAATCGCCGCCGACCTTGCCAGCTTCGTACCTGGCAGAATCCTTGACGACAACGCGCATGTGTTGCTGCGGTATGCTAGTGGCGCAAAGGGAATGCTGTGGGCTTCGCAAGTGGCACCGGGAAACGAGAACGGCTTGCGACTACGCGTCTATGGCGAAAAGGCTGGCATCGAGTGGGCGCAAGAAGACCCCAATCACCTCTGGTTCACGCCACTTGGCCAGTCCCGCCAATTGCTGACAAGGCGCGGCCCTGGTGCAGGTGCTGAGGCCAATCGTGTTACACGTGTCCCGCCCGGGCATCCGGAAGGCTATCTGGAAGCGTTCGCCAACATCTATCTTGAAGCTGCCCGCGCAATCCGAGCTCGGCAGGCCAATCAAGCTTGGTCCGCAGAGGTCCAGTTCCCGACGATACAGGATGGGTTAAGCGGTATGCGCTTTGTCGAGGCGTGTGTGCATTCGTCACGTCGCAACGCATCATGGGTGACACTGTGACCGCCGCTCTGGCTCTGAAGGATGTCCGCAAGAGCTTTGGTCCTATCGAGATTCTGCATGGTATCGACTTCGACCTGCACGAAGGCGAAGTCCACGCCCTGATCGGCGAAAACGGCGCCGGTAAATCAACGATCATGAGGATATTGGGTGGCTTCCTTGCGCCTACGTCAGGGCAGGTGCTGCTCGACGGCAAACCTGCAACCTATGCTTCCGGATCTGCTGCTGAAGCGGTTGGCGTAGTTGTGATCCATCAGGAATTCAACCTTGCGCCTGATCTGACCGTCTCGGAAAACATCTGGCTCGGTCGCGAGTTGGGCAAGGTAATTCTGGACCACAAGGCCATGCGTCGAGGAACCAGTGAGCTTCTTGAAAACCTTGAATCCACAATCCGCCCCGACGCGCTAATTCGCGATTTGCCTGTCTCGGATAGGCAGATGGTCGAAATTGCAAAGGCCCTGTCGCGGAAGGCGCGCATCCTGATCATGGATGAGCCTTCTGCTGTGCTAACCCATCGTGAGGTGGAAATCCTATTTCGGCAGATCGAACGGCTCAGGGCTTCCGGTGTCGCGTTGCTCTTTACCTCGCACCGCCTTGATGAAGTCAGTCGCATTGCGGATCGGGTCACTGTCCTGCGGGACGGTACTGTTGTGCGAAGGGCAGTGAAGGGCGAATTGTCTGAAGACGGTATGGCAACGGCGATGGTAGGCCGCGATCTGAAGGACATATTCCCGCGCCGCCGTACGGAAATTGGCTTAGCAGCACTAGAAGTCGAAGGGTTTGGTGTCGGAAAGCTTGTCAATGAAATCAGCTTCACTTTGCGGAAGGGCGAAGTCCTCGGCATCTCGGGCCTTGTCGGTTCGGGTCGAACTGAACTTGCCGAAGGGCTTGTCGGACTGAGACCGCATCGCGGAACGGTACGCCGCAATGGCAGCCCCATCCATATTGCGTCCATGTCGGATGCGGCGCGGCATGGAATGGCCTATCTGACCGAGGACCGAAAGGAGCGCGGGCTTCTGCTATCAAAGACCCTGCGCGAAAACCTGACACTTTCAACGTTAGAGCGCTTCGGATCGCCCCTGATCTCCCGTGGCGCCGAGGAAGGCGCGCTAAGTGAAGCCATTCGTGATTTCGATATACGCGCGCCCAAACGCGAGTTGATGGTCGGCAATCTGTCGGGTGGTAACCAGCAGAAACTGCTCCTGGCCAAGACCATGCTGCCCGATCCCGAAGTTATCATCATCGACGAGCCTACACGTGGCATCGACGTAGGCACCAAAAGCCAGATCTACGCGTTTATCGACCGCCTCGCGCGGGAGGGTCGCAGCGTAATCGTCATCTCATCTGACATGCCAGAAATCCTCGGCCTGTCTGATCGGGTGATGGTCATGCGGCAGGGACGCAATGCGGGCATCCTAAATGGCTCAGAAATAACCGAGACGGCAGTTGTGCGGCTGGTGATGGGGACGGCAGAGAAGGTTCTTGAAAATGTCTGAAGCTTCAGCCTCCTCAATGGCATCAACGCACCGCTTTTCACTTTCGGCTTTTGGCCCAGTCGTAGCACTCGTTTTGCTTGTGGTCCTTGGGGCGTCCCTGAACGATAATTTTCTGTCGGCAGGTAACATAACCAATGTTCTCGCCAGATCGGCTTTCATCGGAATGATCGCTGTGGGCATGACCTTCGTCATCACCTCGGGCGGCCTCGATCTGTCTGTCGGATCAATGGCAGCCTTTATCGCCGGAATGATGATACTTGCAATGAATGCGATGATCCCGACTCTGGGGATCGGGGTGGCGCTTGTTTTGGCAGGTATGGCCGTAGCACTGGCTGCCGGATTGCTCGCGGGGCTCTGCAACGGACTGCTAGTGACGCGGGCGGGGATTGAGCCATTCATTGTGACGCTCGGCACGATGGGGATTTTCCGTTCACTCGTCACATGGATCGCCGATGGCGGCACGCTCAGTCTCGATTTTGCCGCCCGCGAATTCTACCGCCCCGTCTACTATGGCGGGCCATTGGGGATAGCCTGGCCAATCTTGATGTTCGCCATGATCGCCATTCTTGGTGAAGTTGCCATGCGCCATACGCGCTTTGGCCGCTATTGCGAGGCGATAGGTTCGAACGACAAGGTCGCCCGTTATTCTGCGGTCAATGTCAAGCGGACTCTGCTTTGGACCTATGTCGCTCTTGGCCTGCTCGTGGGCCTCGCCACGATCATGTACGTTCCCCGCCTTGGTTCGGCGTCTGGCTCGACAGGGATGCTGTGGGAACTGGAGGCCATTGCCGCAGTGATCATCGGAGGCACTGCGCTAAAGGGTGGTTACGGTCGTGTCTGGGGTACCGTGGTCGGCGTGATCATCCTCAGCCTGATCGACAACATTCTCAATTTGGCCGATCTGGTTTCGCCCTACCTCAATGGTGCGATCCAAGGGGTCATAATCGTGCTCGCTGTTGTTCTGCAACGAGGGAAATCAGCCGCCGACGAGCGGTAATTTGGGAGGAAGATCATGAATCGCAGACATTTCTTTGCTTCAAGTGCTGCCGTCGCAGTGACGGCCGGAATGGTGACATCCACACGCGTAAGCGCTCAGGATCAGAAGTTCACGATAGGCGTCGCCATTCCGTCAGCGACTCATGGTTTCATGGGTGGGCTTAACTGGCATGCGCAACAGACGATTGATCGCCTCAAAACAGCCTATGCGAACCTCGAGTTTGTCCTCGCTACTGCCGGAGAGGCGGGCAAGCAGGTGAATGACATTGAAGACATGCTGGCCACCCGTAACATCGACGGGCTGGTCGTGCTTCCTTTCGAAAGCGAGCCGCTGACTTCTCCGGTCAAAGCCGTGAAGGATGCCGGAAAGTGGGTAACGGTTGTGGACCGGGGACTGTCGCAAGAAGGCATCGAAGATCTTTACGTGGCTGGCGACAACGTCGCCTTCGGGCGTGTGGCTGGCGAATACTTCAAGGCAAACTTGCCATCTGGTGCAAAGATTGTCGTGCTGCGCGGGATCCCAACCACTCTCGACAATGAACGGGTCGATTCCTTCCAGAAAGCCATCGAAGGTTCAGGTATCGAAATTCTGGACATGCAGCATGGCAACTGGAATCGGGATGACGCCTTCACCGTGATGCAGGATTTCTTGTCAAAGTATCCCAAGATAGATGCAGTCTGGGCGGCGGACGACGACATGGCAATCGGTGTTCTGGAAGCGATCGCGCAGGCCGGTCGCGACAAGGAAATGTGGATCATTGGCGGCGCCGGTATGAAAGAGATCGTCAAGCGTGTCATGGACAAGGATCCGCAAATCCCGGTCGACGTGACCTATCCTCCGGCGCTCATCTCGGCTGCCATAGAAATGACCGCGCTTCGTTTCGTATCGGACGCGCCAGTCTACGGCCGTTTCATCATCGGCTCGACGTTGATCACGCCAGAGAACGCTGCGCGCTTCTATTTCCCCGACAGTCCGTTCTGATAAGATAACCCGACCCGAATGCCTGCGTTCACCAAAATGGGCGCGGGCATTTTCTATCTTAAGCGGCTTTGCGCGCCGTCC
>JBATMT010000208.1:0-2524 GCA_049289975.1 Paracoccaceae bacterium
ATAGGTCCGATGGATTTATAGGGCCCCGAAGGTCCCCGCCGTGTCGTTTGAGTGACTTGCTGATGCGCCCCACCCAAAAATTCACGGCCCCGGTATTCCCGAGGCCGCGAGATTCGCGCCTTCTATCAGAGCCCCGAAGAGACGTCGATAGTGTTGCCCTCTTCGAGGGTGACGTAGGCTTTCTTGACGTCGCTCCGCTCGCCGGGACGGCCGCGGAACTTCTTGACCTTGCCTTTGGTGATCGTGGTGTTGACCGCTTTCACCTTCACGCCGAAGACCGCTTCCACGGCTTCCTTGATCTGGGGTTTGGTCGCATCACGGGCAACACGGAAGACCACTGCGCCATTTTCGGACGCCATCGTGGCTTTTTCCGTGATCACCGGCTTCTGGATCACGTCGTAATGTTCAGGTTTCACGCTCATTTCAGGCGAGCCTCCAGAGCTTCGATACCCGCTTTGGTGATCACGAGCGTGTCACGCTTGAGGATATCATAGACGTTGGCACCCATCGACGGCAGGACATCGATACCTTCGATGTTGGCTGCAGCGCGGGCGAAGTTCTGGTTCACTTCGGCACCGTCGATGATCAGGACGCGCTTCCAGCCGAGTTCCTTGGCGGCTTTCGCCAGGATCGCGGTTTTTGCTTCAGCCATCGAGGCTGCGTCGAGGATCACCAGGTTGCCTGAACCGGCCTTGGCCGACAGAGCATGCTTCAGACCGAGAGCCCGGAACTTCTTGGGCAGGTCGTGGGCGTGGCTGCGCGGGATCGGACCCTTGTAGGTACCACCGTGACGGAAGATCGGGGCGCCCTTGTCACCGTGGCGTGCGCCGCCGGTGCCTTTTTGGCGATAGATCTTCTTGGTCGAGTAGCTGACCTCGGACCGGCCTTTGGTCTTGTGCGTACCGGCCTGAGCGCGGGCACGCTGCCAGCGCACGACGCGGTGCAGGATGTCGGCGCGCAGCTCGAGACCGAAGAGCGCTTCGTCCAGATCAATGGTGCCGGCCTTGGCGCCGTCCAGGTTGATCACATCGAGTTTCATGCTTCACCTCCTTCGGCCGAAGCAGTTTCGACCGGAGCAACCGAGGCTGCGGATTTGAGTGCGGCGGGGAGCGGCAGATCCTTCGGCAGCGGCTTCTTCACCGCGTCCTTGATCGTGACCCAACCACCTTTGCTGCCGGGAACCGAACCCTTGACCATGATCAGGCCACGGTCGCTGTCGGTGCGGACAACCTGGATGTTCTGCGTCGTGACGCGGACGGCACCAAGATGGCCAGCCATCTTCTTGCCCTTGAACACCTTGCCAGGATCCTGACATTGACCGGTCGAACCGTGCGAACGGTGCGAGACCGACACACCGTGCGATGCACGCAGACCACCGAAGTTGTGACGCTTCATGGCACCTGCGAAGCCTTTGCCGAGCGACGTGCCGGCGATGTCCACGAATTGGCCATCGGTATAGTGGGCGGCCGAGATCTCGGCGCCGACTTCGATCAGGTTTTCCGGGCTGACGCGGAACTCGGCGATCTTGCGCTTGGGTGCCACGTTCGCTTTCGCGAAGTGGCCGCGCATGGCCGCCGTGGTGCGCTTGGCCTTGGCAGTGCCGGCACCGAGCTGGACGGCGGTATAGCCATCACGCTCGGCCGTGCGCTGAGCCACGACCTGCAGGTTGTCGAGTTGAAGAACGGTCACCGGAACCTGGGTGCCGTTTTCGAGGAACAGCCGGGTCATGCCCAGCTTCTTTGCGATTACGCCAGAGCGCAGCATTTCGTTGCCCTCCTCAGACTTTGATTTCGACGTCAACGCCAGCAGCAAGGTCGAGCTTCATCAGCGCGTCCACGGTCTGCGGGGTCGGATCGACGATATCGAGCAGGCGTTTATGGGTACGGATTTCCCACTGGTCGCGCGACTTCTTGTCGATGTGCGGACCACGGAGAACCGTGAATTTCTCGATTTTGTTCGGGAGCGGGATGGGACCACGCACCTGTGCACCCGTGCGCTTGGCCGTATTCACGATTTCCTGCGTGCTGGCGTCCAGTACACGATAATCGAAGGCCTTGAGCCGGATGCGGATGTTTTGACCAGTCATTTCAGTCTTGCCTCTCGCGGGCTTCTAGAGGTTGAGAGGCAGACACCGCCGCATGCGACGCCTGCATCGAACCAAATCTCTCGGAGATCAGGCGCGTCCCGTACGGAACCCCCCCTGCTCTGTCAAGAGTAAATGGCGCGCCACAGGGCGCACCATCTGTTCTGTTGCGGTCAGGTTGTGAAAGCTTCACAACCCGGCCATTCCGACCCTGATTACTTCAGGATTTTGGAGACGACGCCTGCGCCGACGGTGCGGCCACCTTCGCGGATCGCGAAGCGGAGTTTCTCTTCCATCGCGATCGGGGCGATCAGCTCGACCACGAACTTCAGGTTGTCGCCCGGCATCACCATCTCGGTGCCTTCCGGCAGTTGAACGGTTCCGGTCACGTCGGTCGTGCGGAAGTAGAACTGCGGACGGTAGTTGGCGAAGAACGGCGTG
>JBATMT010000209.1:0-1581 GCA_049289975.1 Paracoccaceae bacterium
GTGTAGATGGCTGAAGTGAAAGCAAAGACCAAGACCGCCGCCGCGCAGGCGCTCATGCAAGACCCCCATCAGGTTTCCGAGCCGCGCGAGAAGAACCTCGAGGTGGCCATCGGCCGCGCTGTCCGCAACTTCCGCCGGCAAAAGGCCATGACCGTCGCCGATCTTTCCAAGCAGACCGGTCTCTCGATCGGCATGCTGTCGAAGATCGAAAACGGCATCACCTCGCCCTCGCTCTCGACGTTGCAATCTCTGGCTCACGCGCTCTCGGTGCCGATCACCGCCTTCTTCCGCCGCTATGAAGAAAAGCGCGAGGTCATGCACGTCAAGGCGGGGCAGGCCGTCGAGATGGAGCGCGCTGGCACCCGCGCCGGCCACCAGTACAACCTTCTCGGTCATATCGGCGCCAACGCCTCGGGCGTCATCGTCGAGCCCTACATGATCACATTGACGGAATCGTCCGACATCTTCCCGACCTTCCAGCATGACGGGATCGAACTGCTCTACTTCCTTGAAGGCGAAGTCGAATACCGTCATGGCGACCAGACCTTCCTGATGCAGCCCGGCGACAGCCTGTTCTTCGACGCCGACGCCCCGCATGGCCCAGAAAAGCACATCACGCTTCCCGCACGCTTCCTCTCGATCATCGCCTACCCGCAAGCGGACTGATCGCGCCAACACGCCGCGCTTCGCATTTTCTGCTTGAAAATATCCGGCCTTATGTATCAAACGCACCAACAAAAGTGAATCCATAAAGCGTTGAATCCGCTATGATTCCAGCATGTTGGACAAGTCGATAGATGGCGCGCTACTGGCGCTGCGCAAACAGATCATCCGGGGCGATGGTGAAGGGCTGGCGCATGTCGAAGCCCTCCTGCGCCTGCGAAAGGTTCCATTGCCGCGCGTGCTGCCTGTGAAAAGGCCAAACGCCGCGAAACGTGGTCATATGCGCTTGCTCGTACTCGACGCACTCAGGGGCGGCCCCAAGCCTTACCGTGAGATTGTCGCCTACGTCAGCGAGAGGCGACCCGACATTGCCTATGCAGCGTCATACCAGCGCACAGGGCAGGTTCTGTGGAAGCTGCGCAATGGCGGCGTGGTCCATCTCGATAGGCGATTGTGGGAATTGACAGTATCCATCAAGATATAGCGTCTCATCTATCAATCTGCACAAAATTAAGCACGTTACCGCCAACTGACACCGAATCGTCTTGGCAATTTCGATGAATTGGCTCACATATGCACGAGACGGATATGGGTCCGCATGGCTGACTTTGATGGTGATGGCGTAAGCTGTTGAAATCGACTCGAAACTTGTCTTGCAACCCATTGAAAAAACTCGTTGAATCTGTATCGCAGATGTGAGATACTTAGATAAATAAAAGGCCCCGCCGAAGCGGGGCTAACTAGTAAGGTGAGACCTAGGCCGGAATCGAACCGACGTGTAGGAACTTGCAAGGACCCCGCATAACCATTCTGCCACTAGGTCTTAGGAGCCGGTATAGCACCGGCTCTTTTCTTTTTCTACAGGCAGTTGCGGTGCATAGCTAAGAATCGTGGTTCGGCGTGTGGGCCACACAAAAT